>JANRMA010000186.1:0-6010 GCA_033762035.1 Rickettsiaceae bacterium | reverse complement strand
AAGGGGATGACAAGTGGGGAGTCGTCGCCCCCGAGCTCCTTACCATCTCCTGGATCCCCTTTTACAAGGGGATGACAAAAGAGAGTTATTCCCACGAAGGTGGGAATCCAGTATTACCATTTCCTGGATCCCCTTTTTCAAGGGGATGACAAGAGAGAGTCATTCCCACGATTCTTTGTCATTCCCACGAAGGTGGGAATCCAGTATTACCATTTCCTGGATCCCCTTTTTCAAGGGGATGACAAGGGGGCAAATCTGTCATTCCTAAGCTGCGGTGGGAATCCAGTATTACCATTTCCTGGATCCCCTTTTTCAAGGGGATGACAAGAGAGAGTCATTCCCACGAAGGTGGGAATCCAGTATTACCTTTTCCTGGATCCCCTCTTTCGAGGGGATGACAAGAGAGAGTCAGTCCCACGAAGGTGGGAATCCAGTATTACCTTTTCCTGGATCCCCTTTTTCAAGGGGATGACACAAGAGAGTTTCTAGAAATCTATAATGAAAGTATAAAATATTGCATTTTTGTATCATATTTCTTAAATTATTATAGTAAAAATTTGTTATTTTAATAGTAGTTAGCAAAAAATGTAATTTTATATTAAAATAATAATTGTTAGTATTAATATAAATGAGAGGAAATAATTATGCCTGTAGATTCTGATAAACAAAGCAAATTTTGGCCGTCCGTAGAGAAACGTAGAGAATTGTTTAACTGGCTATATCAGCAGGAGATAAAGCGAAAAGAGCGAAGGAAAGCATTGTTAGAGCGACTGAGCAAAATGATGCGTTCGCTAAGCCAGCGCCCCTCAAAAGACAAAGGGTCGCCAGAGATCAGCGCTACAGCAATAAATAAAGAAGCCCCAGAGCAGCAACTGGAGCCAGTAACAAAACAACCTCTGAATAAGATTACACCACCAAAGAAGATAAACTTCAAAAAGAAAATACCAGACAAGCCATTAAATAAGGAGATGGAACCCCAGCCAGCTTTGCTTAAGGAGACGGAGTCATTTGAAGAGAAGGAGCCGCAGCCCAAGCACACAAGAGTACAACAGGAGTTAAAATTATTGCGTGTGAGGAGTACACAAGTTCAGGTTCAGGGGATGGTCGCTGCATTGGAGCAACCAAAGGACGAGTTGCCCAGTAGGTCTACAGCTGGACCTGGCTCAGTACGACTTCCTGGTTTAGTAGTAAGAAGAAGCTCATTAGGGCTCAATACGCCCCAGCACTGACTCTAAAATTAAGCAGGCAGCTATTGTATCATCTCTTGTGCTACGTTCTTTTCTGTTAAATCCTGCGATTTTCAGTAAACTATCGGCAGCAAGTGTCGTTCTTCTTTCCTCTTGAAGAAAAATAGGTAAATTTGTGCAAGATAATATCTTTTGCGCAAAATTTTTTACAGTCAAGGTAGAACTTGTCTCTTTTCCGTCTGTAAGAAGTGGCAATCCTATTATAATCGCTTCTATATTATGTTTTGAAATTAAGTTTTGGATAGAAGCATATATTTTTTTAGAATCATTTGCCAAAATACCTAATGGCAGAGCTATAGATCTATTAGGAGAGCTTATAGCAATACCCACTTTTTTTGCGCCGTAATCAAGGCATATAAGAGGGCCATCTTTTGCTAAATCAATCAGTTCTTCTATTGTTTTGCAAATTTTCATTCATCGATTTGAGATTTATTATTTTGCGAATCTTCTTTTAGTGTTTTTTTGAAAATATTGAGCCCTCTTGCAAGATCCCCCATAATTTGAGGAACTCTTCCTGCTCCAAAAAGAAGAAGAATGATTGCGAGAATAACAATTAAGTGTCCAAGGCTTAGTCCCATAATTTTTTATGCTATTATTAGAGTGGATAATTTTAAGATATAATATTTATAGTATTATTGCAAATCAAATCTACTTAAATATAATACCCAAAAATTCTTCTATCAACTAGGCAATGTATATTTCGGCAATAAAGAAAAAACGCAAAAAACTCCGCAGAAAAATGGTTTTTTATGCTTTTATTACCTTAATTACTTTAATTATAACAGTTAAAATCTACTATAGTTTCTCTAGAGAATATTTATTAAATTACCTAGGAGAATTTTATTTTGACGAAAAATATTATATAGAACATTACCCAGAAATTAAGTCCTCCAATATAAATCCATATAAGCATTACACGACTATAGGATGGGTCCAAGACAAAAACCCAAACTCAAACTTTGATACAAAGTTCTTCAAGAATATGTATATGTTAAATCATTTTAATAAACATAATCTAAACCCATTGGCCTTTTTTGCAAGATCTAGGCTATTTTTTGATAAGTTAATGACTAAACCATCGCAAGTAAAAAAAGTAGAAAAATTAGCCCGCCCCAAAAATTACCTTGCAATAGTAGCAGTATTTCAGAATGAAGCTCGATTTATGAAGGAATGGATAGAATTTTATAAACTTAATGGAGTAGAAAAATTTTATTTATATAATCATCGCAGTAACGATAATTTTCAGGAAATTTTAGATCCTTACATCAAAGACGGCATTGTAGAACTGAGGCACGAAAAACAAGAGCCTTTAAATCGTAAAGATTGGAACCGTATACAAACAAAAATATACGAGGCAGTTGCAAAAGAAACATCAAATACAACCGAATGGCTTCTTGTGTTAGATTTAGATGAGTTTTTATTTCCTACGTTTAAAACCACATTAAAAGAAGCATTAAGCGAATATGAAGAATATGCTGCAGTTTCTGCGGGTTGGGTTTTGTTTGGTAGTAACCAGATAGAAAAAATACCAGATCATCAATTAATGATAGATACATTAACTCAATTTATAGATAAAGATAACCCTAATGTAAAAACTATCGTAAGGCCTAGGTGCGTAGAGTCTATAACCCATCCGCATTATCCAATTTTAAAAAAGGGATTTGCGCAAGTAGATGAAAATAAAGAATATTTTACAGGACCTTTTTTGCCGGATAAATTGGCTCGCAATTTACTGAGGATAAATCATTATGTTGAAAGAGATCTTTCATTTTATAGAGAAGAAAAGCTTACAAGAGTACATATGAAAACATCGGATCATTTGGATCAAGATTACAAAGAGAAAATAATTCAGGAATTAATTCAGAAAAGCTCATTACTGCCGGCAGAAAATATAGATCATACTATACAAAAATATTCTAATAGGTTAAGGATTATGATGGGTTTTGATGAAAACACTCAAAAAGACCCCAAAGATGAATAGATAATATAATTATGCTATGATAAAAAATAGAAAAATTTATCTGATAATTATATTTTTAAATTGACTTTAAGTTATAATCAAATATCTAATAAATAAGAATATATCAACAATTTAAATTGTAGGAATAATATGGACCATCCCCCACTAGATCATATAGAATATCATAATATAGCGGACACTCTCTATCCAGATATCTATAGAGATGACAATAGCCCAGATTCTGAAATGCAGTTACTGTATTATAACGCAATAATGAATTTGATAAAGTATAATAAGATAGATGAATTTATGGCTTTTCTTGATACAATAGCTACAGAAATAAATTCAATATATTACCGTTGCAGCCTTTTGCATAAAGCATCCGAGTATGGTAATATCGAAATTATCGCCGAAATGATATCAAGAGGGGCGGATATTCATATTAGAGATTTAGACGGGGGTACAATATTACACAGAGCTGTACTTGGCACAAATGAAGAAACTATCATTTTTTTGCTTGAGCGTGGTATGGATTTAAACGTAAAGAGTACTATTGACGGTAATACACCTTTGCATATTGCATCATTTTGGAAAAATGCTGATATAGTTAACTTTTTGATAGAAAATGGCGCAGATATTAATTGCATGAATGACTCAAATGAAACCCCAGTTAATTATCTAATTAACAACTTAAATTTAAACTTATTGCAAGTATCGCATAGTTACTTACTAAGCAATACTAATAATTTGAATAATCTATCAGAAAGCGCGATAAATTTAATTAACACACTTAATATTTTCATAGCAAAGGGGGCAGATTTTAATGTATACACAAAACGTCCTTTTCATACACCTGAGGAAGCAATGCTTGCAAGAGAAATTTTTGCAATGATGGGGGCTAAACAGGAGGAGTATAGATTCATTGGTCAATCTTCAAATAATAACAAACTATTTAGTAAAAATTTAGTTGTTTTAAAATAAAACTCTGATATATTAAGTTATTTTAGGTAATTCCCTTGTAAAAGGGTATCCAGGAGATGGTAAGGAGCTCTGGGGCGACGACTCCCCACTTGTCATCCCCTTGTAAAAGGGGATCCAGGAGATAGTAAGACTAGATTCCCACCTTCGTGGGAATGACAAAGAAGCGTGGGAATGACAGCCCTACCCTCTTGTCATCCCCTTGAAAAAGGGGATCCAGGAGATGGTAAGGAGCTCGGGGGCGACGACTCCCCACTTGTCACCCCCTTGAAAAAGGGGATCCAGGAGATATTTATTCTGGATTCCCGCCGCAGCTTGGGATGACAAAGAAGCGTGGGAATGACAGCCCTCCCCTCTTGTCATCCCCTTGAAAAAGGGGATCCAGGAGATATTTATTCTGGATTCCCGCCGCAGCTTGGGATGACAAAGAAGCGTGGGAATGACAGACTTGCCCCTTGTCCCCCTTGTAAAAGGGGATCCAGGAGATGGTAAGACTAGATTCCCACCTTCGTGGGAATGACAATTAGAGGGAGAGTGGGAAATGACAAAGAAGCCCGGGAATAACTCGAGAGATTAGATAAGGATATTTAAAATAGAGTATAAAATATGAATATAGATTCAGCAATTTTGATTGGGTTTTTAGCAATTAACCTTTCTCTTGGATTATGGTCTAGCCGCAAGATACAAGGCATAACTGAGTATGCTATTGGAGACAGAAAATTTTCTACCGCTACTATTGCCGCAACCATTGTATCTACTTGGGTAAGTGGTGATTATATATTTTTAGGTGTTACAGAAGCTTACGCTAATGGTTTAAATTTCATATGGGTTGTTGTATTAGGGGATTTTCTAAGTCTATTTTTGATTGGAGCATTATTTGCTCCTCGTATGAAAGAATTTTTAGGAAAATTATCAATAGCCGATGCTATGGGAAGTTTATATGGAGATAAAGTACGTATAGTTACTGCTATATCAGGGCTTATAGGAGTTTGCGGTATTATTGCAACCCAGTTTAAACTAGCTGGGTCGATTTTTGAATATGCGCTAGAGCTGCCTAGTATTTATGGAACAATATCAGCTGCAGTAGTAGTAACTCTTTATTCAAGTTTAGGGGGAGTGAAATCCGTAACATTTACAGACATAATACAGTTTATTACCTTTGGCACTGTGATACCAATAATAGCCTATATGCTTTTTGGTAGTTTAGAAAATATTAATCTTGTCACGAATATAATCACTAATGATGCAAGATTTGATTACAGAGAGGTTTTTGATTTTTCGAATACAAAATCATTATATTATCTTTTTATAGCCGTCTTTTTTACTATCCCAGCATTTAATCCTGCAATTTTTCAAAGAATTGCAATGGCCAGCAGTGTAAAACAAGTGAGTAGCTCCTTTATTATTGCATCTATTACTTGTGTATTTCTAGTGCTTATAGTTAGCTGGATAGGCGTATTAATGCTAGCGATTCATCCAAATATTTCATCAAATGATATAGTAAGGCACATTATTTCAGACTATTCATTTATTATAGGATATAAAGGAATAGTGCTGGCTGGTATTATGGCAATGATTATGTCGACAGTAGATTCTTTTATAAATTCTTCTGCTGTAATATTAACTCACGATATCTTTAACACATTAAAGATAAGGTTTATAAATGAACTTTTTACTGCTCGGGTTGTAGCATTATGGATAGGCGGATTCTCCTTAATATTATCCTTGCGTGATAATAGTTTACTTGAGCTTATTATTGTTACTTATTCCCTATATATGCCAGTTGTAACTGTACCTTTCATTATGTCAATATTAGGCTTTAGAA
>JANRMA010000185.1:0-3987 GCA_033762035.1 Rickettsiaceae bacterium | reverse complement strand
AAGAACACGATAATGATGCTCATAAAATAGCTATCAATGCCCATGAATTTGTAAAAAACTACTTAATGATAGATAAAATCTCTTATAATTACATCCCTAAGGTGTTTAATATATATTCTAAGGCAATAAGTTTTGATGTTGGAGAAATAGGTTTATAAAACCACAAAACTTTACTTGAATATAGCTACAACTTGTTTATTATCTCTAATATATAGCTCTCTTTACAAACACAAGAGAGCCGAGATGATTATTTCAATATTTATAACTTCGTATTTTTATGAATAAAAGAGAGTTTTACGAATTTTCTGGAGCAAAATCTGCTTTTGCAATAGCCGAATTAATCGGAGCACAAATCCCAGAACACCAAATAGAAACCGCTAAAAATCTTTTGATTTGTGATATCAAAAATATAGAAAACGCCCAAAGTCAGGACCTTAGCTTTGTGCAAAATAAAAAATATTATAATTTGCTAAAAAATGCTATGTGCGCAGCCTGTATTATTCCCGCAGATTTTAGCGGAGAAATTAGTCCGTCAATTGTACAAATAAGGGCTGCGGACGCTTATTTTGCATATGCGAGTGCTATAAATTTACTATATAATGAAAAATCTACATTAGCCCGCAATAACAGTATATCGCAAAATGCTATCATACACGAAAAAGCAAAGATAGGATATAATGTTTCTATAGAAGAAGGTGTAAAAATAGGGCCAGATGTTACTATTGGAGACGGCGCTTGTATTAAACAAGGAGTGCAAATAAGTGAGGGCGCAAGAATAGGAGCATCTTCATATATTGCATATGCCTATATCGGGAAAAATACAATAATTCATCCGGGCGTAAGAATAGGCACAGACGGATTTGGGTTTGCAACATTTCAAGGAGTTCATAAAAAGATTTTTCATATAGGGACGGTAATAATAGGAGATGATGTAGAAATAGGAGCTAATTCCACAATAGATAGAGGCTCTCTACAAGATACAATTATAGGCTCTGGTACAAAGATAGATAATTTAGTACAAATAGGGCATAATGTTAGGCTTGGTAAGGGATGTATAGTAGTTGCGCAAGTTGGTATTGCAGGTAGTACAGTAATTGGAGATTATGTTGTAATTGGAGGTCAAGCAGGTATTGCAGGCCACATAAATATAGAAGATAGAGTACAAGTTGCTGCACAATCCGGAGTGATAAGCGATATAAAATCAGGCTCTATCGTGGGAGGCTCTCCGAGCGTGTCAATAAAAGATTGGCACAGACAAACTATTATGTTAAAGAATATGATAAAAAAAGAAGAGTAAATGATAGATATCTCAAGAATAATGGAGCTTATACCTCATAGATATCCCTTTTTATTAGTAGATAGAGTGGTGGAAATCCAGCAAGGCAGCTCTATAACTGCTATTAAAAATGTTACAATTAACGAGCCTTTTTTTGCTGGGCATTTCCCGGGAAATCCTATTATGCCGGGGGTCCTGATTATAGAAGCCTTAGCCCAGGCTTCTGGTATTTTAGTTGCAAATTTTCTATGCAATAATTCCGCAGGAAAAGAGGTGATTTTAATGTCTATAGATAATGCAAAATTCAGAAAGATAGTGCAGCCAGGAGATACTATAAAACTTATATGTAATATTACTCAAAATAGAGCTAATGTTTGGAAATTTGCAAGTATTGCGCAAGTAGATGGGCTAGTTGCCGCCGAGTGTAATATTATGGCTATGATACGAGACAAAGAGTAAAATTATGATCCATGAAACTGCAATTATAAGCAAAGGAGCCGTTATAGGTAATAATGTTCAAATAGGGCCTTTCTGTCTAATAGGTCCAGAAGTTAAGATAGGAGATAATTGCATTATACATTCTCATGTTGTAATTACCGGAAAAACAAACATAGGCAAAAATAATGAGATATTTCCGTTTGCGTGCATTGGCCACAAAACACAAGATTTGAAATTTAAAAATGAGGAATCTTTTATAGAAATTGGGGATAATAATAGCATTAGAGAATATGTAACTATACATCCTGGTACAATCGGAGGTGGTCTTGTTACAAAACTTGGAAGTTTCGGGCTTTATATGATTGGAGTTCATATCGCTCATGATTGCATAGTTGGTAATAATATTATTTTTGCAAACCTTGTCACTCTTGGGGGCCATGTTCAAGTTGAAGATTACGTTGTCATAGGAGGGCTTAGCGCTGTACATCAACATGTAAGAATAGGAGCTCAGGCTATGATTGGCGGCTGCACCGGAGTTGAAAGGGATGTAGCCCCTTTTGCAGTAGTAACGTCAGAGCGCGCCTATATTGCAGGAATGAATTTACTTGGCCTTAAGAGAAGAGGGTTTGCACAAGATGAGATCTTATCTTTACAAACAGCTTTTAATACTCTCTTTTTCGAAGATTATCCTCTTGATGAAGCAGTAGAGATAATAAGACAAAAACAAAATAGTAACCCATTAATTCAGCAATTATTAGAATTTGTATCATTAAGGAGTAAGCGCTCCTTAACAATTGGGTCAAAAAGTAAAAAATAAATGAGATTGTGCGTGATAGGAGGCAAAGGAGAATTGCCAAAAAAAGTAATAGCTAAAGCAGATGCGGATGGGATTTATTGCTCTATAATTGGCATTGCGGGGCAAAATGATTTAGATTTAGATAGTAGGGATTTTATAGAATTAGATATAGGTAAAGTAGGTGCTGCATTAGATTTTTGCAATCATCATAAGATTTCTCACGCTATATTTGCCGGCAATATTCAAAGGCCAAGTTTATCTTCAATAATTCCGGATAAAATTGGCGCAAAATTATTATGGCAAATAGGAAAAGAAAAGTTGCTAGGAGACAATAGCGTTCTTAAAGTCATTATAAAATTCTTTGAGTCCCAAGGAATTGCCATCATTAGTCCGTCAGATTTTTTGAGTCAAAATAATCTTTCTCCAGGCAATATTACTACAAATACTATTCCCACATCGGATGATTTAGAAAATATCTGGATAGCTGCAAATGCATTAAATATAATAAGCCCTTTAGATATAGGACAATCTCTGATTATAGAAAATAAAAGAATTATTGCAGTAGAAGCTGCAGAAGGTACAGACTCTATGATTATAAGGTCTAAAGAATATATTAAAGAGCGGGCTATTTTAGTAAAAATGCCAAAAGCTGGCCAAGACATACGAGTTGATATGCCTACCATAGGACAAAAAACTATTGAAAATATGCACAAAAGTAATATAAAAGGATTAGCTATTGCACAAAATGTCATCTTACTAAATAAAGATGAGGTGATAGAAAAAGCTGAAAAAGCAGAAATATTTATACATATAGTAGGACGAGAGAATGAATATCAATAAAATAAGCCCAGGCCAAAACGCGCCAGAAGAGATAAACGTGATAGTGGAAATTCCTATGAATAGCGACCCCGTAAAATATGAAGTAGATAAAGATACGGGCGCCCTTTTTGTAGATAGATTTATGCAAGTGGCAATGTCTTACCCGTGTAATTATGGCTTTGTTCCAAATACATTAGGAGGAGACGGGGATCCTATAGATGTGCTAGTAGTAAGCCTTTATCCTGCTGCCGCTGGATCTGTAATAAGATGTAGGCCAGTTGGAGTACTTATGATGGAAGATGAGTCCGGTCAGGATGAAAAAATTATTGCAGTACCTGTAGCAAAAGTAGATGTTTCTATGGAAAATATAAAAACATATTCTGACCTGAATCCATATTTACTCAAAAGAATAATACATTTCTTTGAAACATACAAAGATTTAGAACAAGGAAAATGGGTCAAAATTTTAGGCTGGAAAGACATAGAGAAAGCAAAAAATCTAATCACTTGCAGCATAGAGCGAGCAAAGACATATCCCAATGCGTAGCTATATCGCCAGCATTTTAAGCAACTTGAAGGGAAGAAATTTGCTCTGGTAAAAATTCTAGAATAGTTTCTTGGTTACTAAATCTTGTGCTATCCATAGGCTTGCCATAAA
>JANRMA010000184.1:0-4555 GCA_033762035.1 Rickettsiaceae bacterium | reverse complement strand
AGTCTTGAAAAATTCATTAATCAGAAATCAATATTCTTTCTCAAGTAATGATAAATATGGTTTAAACTTATAGAGCTTGTTGCTTTTATTACTTAAATCTTCTGTAACAAGGGCAACTTTTATAAATATTTTGAGGATATTATGGATAGTATTATAGGCTTTATCTAATTTTTGACTAATTTCTGAAATAGTTGCTATTGGTTTACTAAATAAGAACTCTAAAACAAATAATGATGTTTCTCTTATTTTAGTAAAACTAGCATCTTTAGTGATGAAATCTCTTAAATCAAATTCTAATTTTTCTATTTCTTTAGCTCTACTATAAGCATCTATAGAACTTGATTTAATAGATTTTAAATAATAAATTATCCATCCCTCATAATCAACTTCTCATTTTGAGACTCTATAATGAAATATTATATGATTTTTTGGCTTTTATTTCAATATAAATTGCTATACTGAAATTAAACTGAGAATATTCAAAATTCTCATAGAAGAAGGCTTGTTTGTTTTGATCTGTTAAGTTCTGTTTCTTTCCTGATTTGTATTTCCTGGGTTCTTTTATTCTTGAATTCTCTTTGGTAGGTTTGTAATTGATTTTTTGTATATTTTATTTGCTATGATTTAATAGTTTGGTTTTGCAAGACTCTAACTCTTCTATTTTAGAGATTGCTATTTCTTTTATATATTCTTTTACAATTCTGTTTTTTGCAAGTTCTACAAAAGCTTTTTATCCTCTTCTATAATTTCTTTTGTAAAAATTTGGTCTATTTTTGGGTTTTTTGTTATTTGGGTTTTATTTATGTTTCTATGATCTCTGTTTTTGCTTTGCCTATGTTTGTTGTTTTCTTATATTTGGTTTTGAGCATCTAAATATAATCTAGATTCTATAGAAGCAAGTTTTTCTGCTTTTTCTTCTATGTTGCTCCTCTCGCCGGCTGATAATGTAAGTCTTATTCTAAGGTGATGTGAATTATTTATAATAAATCACTATTTACAGGCTTCTTCTTAATCCATTAAGGTTAAAACAGACTCTCTTGCTTATGTCTCAAGCAGTGGTCATCTCTACATATATAATCAAAATGATACTTAACTCTTGCGCTGACAAGATAAATATCGCACGTTTTATGTAAAAACATTGCACATAATCATAATATATGATATCATCTGACATAATATTACATATATAAGCAAGTTTTATGACTATTGATTTAATATATCAATTAAACTTACAAGGAATGCGAGTATTTTCTACAAGCGATGTTTATGATTTATCTATCTCTCTTGGCATTTCACGAAATTATGTTACAAATCTTTTGAGTAATTTAGCCCAAAAACGTGCAATTCATCATATCGTTAAAGGAAAATACGCACTTGATAATAATTTGCTTTCAGGACAGCCTCTTCACGAGTTTGAAATAGCATCATCATTATCAAATAATGGTGCTATTGCTTATATATCTGCTCTAGCATTTCATAATCTGACAGACCAGATACCCAGCGCGGTCTATAGTATGTCATTCTCATTGGTAGGTAATAGCAATACCCATGTTAAACACTATGTTGCTTTGGGAGGTAAATATATAATAATTAAAACCTCTTCCAAAAACCATTGGGGCATAGAAACTGCCTTTATTGATGAAATACCATTTTATATTACCAATCTTGAGCGCACATTACTAGATGGTCTTGAAAGGCCTGAATATTTTATGGGTATTAGAGAGGTTTTGAGCGCATTTACAATAGCTATTAACCGCGATAAAATAGATGTAGAAAAGATATGTAAATATGCCCTGGATCATGGCACTATCTCGCTATCTAAAAGGCTTGGCTTTATACTTACGAAAATCATGCAAGAGAAAGGCGAGCCGGCTATAGATGCTGTCAAGGAACTCCAAAAGATTCCTTCTAGAGTTTATCAGAAACTCGATATACTCGGTCATCGTAAGGGTAAATACCATAAAGAATGGATGATTATAGAAAATATCTAAAAGAAAATACATTAGGAAAAATATGGATATATATAGAACCAAAACTCTGCGTAAGGAATTTGACAATCTTGTAGAGCGCTCCGGCGCTAAATGGAATATTATAGAACAAGATTACATTTTATCATGGGTGTTATTTGGTATAGTATCAGTTGATAAATTAGCGCAGCATCTTGTGTTTAAAGGAGGAACCGCATTAAAGAAATGCTATTTTGGCGATTATCGTTTCTCTCAAGATTTAGACTTTTCAGTATGCGGGGAATATCCAAAAAACGAAGAATTACTAATGCTCATAGAACAAGCTTGCTCTATATCTGAAACTAAACTTCGTCTTCTCGGAAGGAATATTGATATTGCCTGCACAAGATACTTAGAAAAACAACCACACCCAGAAAACCAAGAGGCTTTTACAATTAAAGCAAGGCTTCCGTGGCAGAAAAACTTATATACAAATGTAATGATAGAAGTAACAACTCAGGAAAGAGTATTACTTAATCCTGATAAAAGGAGGATAATTCACGGATATGGGGAAGAGATTGATTCATACGTCAAAGTATATAGACTAGAAGAAATAATTGCAGAAAAAATTAGAGCTTTACTGCAATTTGCCAAAAAGCTACATGAGCGTGGCTGGGGAAGGTCAAGAGTCCGAGATTACTACGATATTTGGAATATACTAACATTATATTCTAGGGAGCTAGACCATTCCATACTTCCTGATCTTACGACAAGAAAATGCGCCTTAAAACAAATCAAATTTACTTCATTTTTGGATATTTTTGCAAAAGAACTTATAGATAATGCGTCTGGGGAATGGGATATTTGGCTTGGCGCCGTAAATGCAGAACAACATCCAAAGGAAAGAATATTTGAAGAATTGATGCATGAGATGAAGAAATTGGATGGTTTAAGATAGAGAAGGCCCTGAAGCCGGTAACGCAAGGTCTATCATAATACTTCTTGCCATCTTGAGGTAACCCTAACGAAGTCGCAAAATGCGAAAACTACCCCTCACTACTTGTTGTACCTGGCTTGTTGCAAAAGTAGAGTTGTTGCAAGTCTCTAGAGATACTTAATTCTATAAAGAACCTAGGAAGAATAACTATTCCTTGAAGGATTTTTTGAAAAAAAGCTTTTAAATATCTGTTGTTTTTAGTAGTCATATTACCAATATAGCGTAAATTACAAAGTAATCAACCAAATATTGACAATAGATAAATGTAAGCGTCTAGGCATCACTTTTCCTATATGTTTGAGGTAAGTTTGAGCCTCCAGGGTAGCAGATCAGCAAGTTTTATAGAGTTTGACCTGAAAGCTCTAGTTGAGTATCATATTCAGAAGCTAGTCCGTATGATTCTTCGATACTTGCATTACCTGGGTTAATCGTATTTTCATATGTAATATTTTGCTCATTTGGGCTTAGATTTTGATATGTTGCTTGAATAATTTCTGCAAAATGAGCATTTTCCTCATCATTTGCAATAGATGCAAGGTCTAGTCCGGAAGAATTTAAAGTCCGGAATGAGTCTATATCTGCTTTAGCAATCAGTTTGAGTAAAATGCCTAGATCTTGAGCAGTCACTGCTGCATGAAGAGGGGTTTTGCCATCTGCTCTTTGGGTAAGGTTGATATTTGCACCGCACTGAAGTACATAATCTAAATATTCTAATTTATCTTTATTATCTAAGATGCTTTGAACAGTTAGTTTATATAAAACTGTACTTCCTGATGAATCAAATTGATTAATATCTATTCCAAACAAAGCCTCTCTTATTGAGATATCCCATCCAACAGATTTATATATTTGGGATAATTTTTGCGTTGTTTCATCTATTTTACTTACTAAAATATGAATACCATCAGGATTGTACAAATCTTCATTTGCGTATAAATCTTCAAGTACGGAAATATTTTTATATTCTAGAGCTATAGTTTTGAGCTCATTTATCTCGTTCCAGAGTTTTTGTTCTTTAAGTAATCCTACTAATCCAAAATATAATCCATCAAGTCTTGGCTCTTGACAGCATGCTTTTAGAGTTCTTAATAAAACTATATCACTTAAATTTGCTTTTAAAGATTCCCCAGGAATCTCCTCCCCATATGAAATTATAGCCTTTGCTATAAAAAATTTATCATTATAAAGAGCATTCTTAAAAAGCTCTAATTTATTTGTCAGAACTGGGCGCTTTTCCAATAAAGCAATATAAATTGCTGGATATTCATTCCAGGTAATAAAATCAATTAATGATTCTGGATCATCTATAGATATTCCAGTTCTAATTAAAGCAGCTCCTACTTGGTCTTGAAAATTATTTAAGGCAAGATCAAGAGGACTTCTTCCTTCTTTATCTTTGGTATTTATTGTGCTTCCATTTTGCGTAGTATTTTCTAAAGCAAGTATTAATTCTACATCCCCCTTAATAGCTGCAATATGCCAAGGGGTTAAACCATACCATTCAATCTGTTCTTCAGTAATTTTAACATGCCAAATATTTTTGTGCTTTAGTTGTTTTGGCGGTTGTAAGCTTTTATTAGATGGTTGATTATTAGCAGCAGTTGCTTTTAGA
>JANRMA010000183.1:0-6441 GCA_033762035.1 Rickettsiaceae bacterium | reverse complement strand
TCAAGCAATAATCTACAATTTATACTAAATTGTCAATAAAAAACTTGCAAAAAATTGCCCTATCTACAGAAAATTTACCTAATTTAGGTAATGTTAGGTAATAAACAGTTATAGAGATTATAATTTTTCATGCTAAAAAGCTTTTTATCTCGTCATAATCTTCTTTAGTAAGAAGATGTCTAGATTTGAAGCTCATTATAACGTTAAAATTCCCAATTTTGTGAATAGCTTTTACAAGCCTTGCTTCTTGCTCTATATTCTGCCTATTTTCTAGTATATCTAATATCTTTTCAAGATCTTTATCATGATAAGTCTTGATAGAAATATTATTTATACCTACAGAAAAAAACTTATCTGATTCATAAAATTTAAGACCAGTTAAGCGAATACCTCCTAAATCTTTATACGCATCGCATTCTACTATTACACTTGTTTTAATTGCAAGTAAGGCAGAATATTCCTTTAATACTTCTTCGCTATAAACAGTAACTTCATAATTACTGGTAAAATCTGAAAGTAGAATAGTAACAAATCTACCTCTGGGAGACATTCTAGCATCTTTTTTTACTATTACTCCAGAAACTTTAATTCTACTAGACCCATGCTTAACTTCCTGGGATAAATTTTCTAGGAGTAGTATGCCTAAATCTTTATATTCGTCTTTGTATAAACTTAATGGATGATATTTTGCAAAAAGCCCGAGCGTTTCTAATTCCATAAAGGCTTTTTCGGTGTCAGAGGAATCTTCGCTATATAGCAAATCTTCTTTAGTAACGTTATTGCCAAACAAAGTAGCCTGCTTGGTCATGGCTTCTTGAGCATGCCTCATACTATGACTTAATAAGTTTGTCACATTAAGTAATAATTGCTTTCTATTTTTATTTATAGAATCAAAGGCTCCGGCTTTAATTAAGCTTTCTAACACTTTTTTAGTTAGAAGCTTTCCGGATAGCCTTTCTACAAAATCTGTTATTGATTTAAAAGTCCCATTTTTTTTGCGAATTTTTTCAAGCTCAATTCCAAAATTAACAGTTACGTTTCTAATACCGCCTAATCCATATTCGATTGCATTTTCACTCTTTTTGATAGAAAAATAAGGAGTAGATGTGTTAATATCCGGACTTAAAAAATTTATATTATTACGCCTTGCTTCCTCTCGTAATAATCTTATTTCGTCATAATCATTAATATCTAAATTAAGGCAAGCCGTTAAAAACTCTAGTGTATAATTTGCCTTTAAATAGGCTGTATAATAAGAGATCATCCCGTAACTTGCAGCATGGGCTCTATTAAAACCATAACCTGCAAATTTTTCTACTGAAGCAAATATTTGTCTTGCTTGATCCTCTTCTATACCTTTGCTTTTAGCTCCTTCTACAAACATTTTTTCTTGGGCTTCCATTTCGGACTTAATTTTCTTGCCCATAGCTCTTCTTAGTAAATCTGCGCTACCAAGAGAATAGCCTGCAAGGATTTTAGCTATTTCTAATACTTGTTCTTGGTAAACAATAACTCCATATGTTTCTTCTAATAAATCTTTAAGCAAAGGATGTAAATAATCTGGTTGCTGCTTCTTATGTTTGCAAGCTATATAAGTAGGAATATTATCCATAGGGCCTGGACGATATAAAGCACCAAGAGCCATTAAATCTTCTATACAATCTGGCTGAAGTTTACGCAAAGTATCTTTCATGCCTACACTTTCAAACTGGAATACCCCGACAGATGCGCCACTAGATAGCATTTCATATGTTTTTGGGTCTTTTAGGCTAATTTTAGATAGATCTAGTTCTATATTATTTTGACGCAATAATTCCATGCATTTAGAGATAACGGTAAGAGTTTGCAACCCTAAAAAATCAAATTTTACTAAACCTACTGCTTCTGCATATTTCATAGAATATTGAATTATATTCATATCCCCATTAGCATCTTTATATAGCGGCAATGTCTCTATTAGCTTATTTCCTGAAATAACTATCCCTGCTGCATGAACTGAACAATGCCTATTTAATCCCTCCAATACTAAAGCTGTATCTAAAACATTTTTAATTAATTCATTATCTTTTTTATGATTATATAAGCCTTCCCCTTTAAATGCCATTTTTAGCTCGGCAACTTCTTTGATTGCTGCGTCTAGAGTTACGGGATTTACCGCATTAAAAGGAACAAGCTCTGTTAAATAGTCGGCTATTTCATATCTAAGGCCAAGCACTCTTCCAACATCTTTTATTACAGCTTTTGCCTGAAGTTTTCCAAAGGTAATAATTTGCGCTACTCTTTCGTCTCCGTATTTAGAGCGCACATAATTAATAACCTCCTCCCTTCTTTCCTGACAAAAATCTATATCAAAATCTGGCATAGATATTCTTTCTGGATTAAGAAATCTTTCAAATAATAATCCAAATCTTATAGGGTCTAAATCTGTAATTAATAGGCTCCAAGCAATAATAGAGCCTGCCCCGCTTCCCCTGCCCGGCCCCACATTTATTCCATTTTCTTTACTCCATTTTATGAAATCGGATACTATTAAAAAATATCCGGCAAAATTCATCTTAATTACAATATCTAGCTCGTATTCTAGTCTTGCGAAATATTTTTCGCGCGTCTTTTCTTCGTCGTATTTATGATCCAAGGAAAATTTATGCGCAAGTCTTTGCTCTAAACCTCTTACGGCTAGTTTTCTTAGTAAATCTACCTCCGGTTCCTCTTCGGTAAAAACTGGCAGCAAAGGGGGTTTTTCTCGTGCCATTACAGAGCATCTTTTGGCGATATAAGCTGAATTCATTATTGCACTAGGAAGATCTGAAAATAGCTCTATCATTTCTTCTTTACTCTTAAAGTAACACTGATTACTTACAATTTTTCTATTTGTATCCTCTTTTACTACTCCTGCTGCTATACACATAAGTACATCATGCGCATCATGCATCGCTATATTTGAGAATAATACTTTATTAGTTGCAGCCAAAGGTATTGCAAGGCTTGATGCTATTTCTAGATATGGTTTTTCGATGGCTAATTCCTTTGCTTCATTATGCCTAAAAATTTCAAAGTAAAACCTATCGCCAAAAATCTCCTGAAAAGTTTTTGCAATTTCTATAGCAAGGTTTGTATTATTGACTTGCAAAAGCCTACCTATTGGTCCATCGGAATAACCAGATAGGGCTATAATACCCGTGCTACATTCTTTTATATCGTCTAGGGTTACATATTCTAATATTTTACGAGAATTATTGATATATGGATAACTTCCGAGTTTTAAAAGGTTTTTAAATCCAGTTTCATCTTTTGCAAGAAATAACATTTCTCCAAAATTTTGCTTATCGTCTAGTTCATTTATCTCATATAATACATTTACTATCAGTCCGTGAATCGGCATAATTCCGTTTTTAGAAGCTTCTACTGCAAATTCCAAAGAGCCAAAGAGATTAGAATAATCCGACAGTGCTACAGAGTCCATTTTTTTAGCCTTAGCAAGCTGGACTAATTCTGGAATTTTAATAGTACTCGCAAGAAGAGAATAAGAACTCTGGCATCTTAGATGCACAAATTCTTTTGCTAAAATTTCCTTTTGTTCTTGAGGCATATAATTTTTTATAATTTATGTTTTTTGCCTAGTAGATAAACATCAAATCCGGCAGTTTTTGCTAATTCAACATTACAGACTAATCTTAAGTCAATTAGCCTTTTTTCGGACATTGATTTTCCTATTAGATGGTAGTTAATTTCAGAAAATTCACTCCATTCAGTAAGAATTGCAAGAGCATGAGAATTTTTACAAGCTTCTTCTATATTATCATAAATATTGCTATTACTGATATCTATATTAGAAAAATTTTTAGAAACAACGGGGTCGTAGATTTGAATAATATATCCTTTTTCTGCAAGTATATTTAATATTTTAATTGCAGGACTTTCTCTAGTATCATCAGTACCCTCTTTAAATGCTAAGCCTAAAGCGGTAATTATACAAGGCTTTTGAAGAATAGTATGAATTTTATCAGCCATTTTCTGGTATCTAGCAAGATTAGAATTTATAGCAGCATCTAACACCATACTTGGCACAGAATAGTTTTTTGCAAGGCAAGATAATGCGATTGTATCTTTAGGAAAGCATGAGCCCCCATATCCAGGACCTGCATTGAGAAATAATTCTCCTATTCTTTTGTCTAGACCAACTCCTTTTGCAAGCAAAGAAATATCTGCATTAATTTCTGCGCATAAATCAGATATTTCATTAATAAACGACAATTTAATTGCCAAAAAACTATTTGAACTATATTTTATTAATTCTGCAGTATTAGTATCGCACCCAAGAAACTTCATACCATTATCAAGCAACGGCGCATAAATTTGCTTAATAGTTTCTAGAGATTTAGAATTGCCTCCTGCTACTATTCTATCTCCATTTAAAAAGTCTGATACCGCAGATCCTTCTCGTAAAAATTCCGGATTTGCTGCTATTTGATGACCAAAACCCTTAATTTTAAGTAAATTTTGCATATTTTCACAAGAAGTAGGAGGCACTGTTGATTTAATAATTAGTAAACAACTATCTGGTACATTTTCAGCACATTCTAAAAGTGCTGAATAAGCATAAGTTAAATCCGCGCTACCATCTTGGCCTTTTGGAGTACCTACGCAAATAAAAATAGCATCACAATCTTTTAATAATGCAAATTCGGAAGAAAATATAATATTATTTTGCGCAACTTGCGCGCGCAAGTGCTCCTGAAGGTTTTTTTCGTATATAATACTCTCGCCTTTATTGAGCCTTTCTATTTTGCTTAGATCTTTATCTATACAAATTACTTGGTGCCCTATATAAGCACACATTACCCCGCTAACAAGACCAACGTATCCGGCTCCTACAAATCCTAATTTCATAATTTTGTTTTTTGAATCTACTTAAGTGGAAAGTAGACAAAATTTTACAATAAGTAAATACCAAAAAACTAGACTTAAGAATAATCTTTATGTTATAATGCCTCGTTATACCAATTCCCAATAATAATAATTGTAAAAGTGTTAATAAAATCATTACTAAGAAAGCTATTAGCCTATATCTTAATAGCTGCGTTTATTATCGCTTTGGCAATGATTATACCAACATCCAAACATTTTATAGTAAAAATAATTATTAATAATTATGCAAAATCTATAGGCGCTGAAGTTAAGTTTGAATCTCTTAATGTGGGATTATATAGCTTTAAGACGCAAAATATAGAAATAAAGTTTAAAAATGATTACATTAATCTTCATGAATTTAATTTAAAATACGACTTATTAAAACTAATTTTTCGGCGCAAAACTAATTTTAATATTGAGTCTAAAAGCGTTGAAATTAACGACGGAATAAAATTTATATATAAAGCCTACGGTACATATAATATTAGACTTAATGACTTATATATTTCCCAATCTGCAAAAACTTCATTTATAAAAGAAAATATATCCTATATCGAGAATGTTAGCCTAGATGGTAGTATGAAAATCTCTAAATCTATGATTAATATACCAAATCTTAAAATTACTATAGATGAAGGATACGCCGCTTTGGATTTGAATGCCGAATTTTCAGGATGGGACTTGCATCACATACATATACATTCAGCTATTAAAGATATTTCTCTAAAGCTATATGAGTTATTTTTAAGCAAGCAAAACCCTGTGTGCGAATTTTTGGATTATTCCATCTCTTCTGGCAAAATTAAATCAGGCTTGGTGGATATTAAGCTATCTAAACCTCTAGGTTCTATTGATACTGTTAAAATTACAGAACTAATTACGGAAGAGAACATCCAGGGGGATTTTTTAGTAGAAAATGTAAAATATACCTACGACGTAAATGCTCCAGTTACTTCTATAGATCTTCTACCTATAAAAGTTAGAGGCAGGAATATAGATATAAATATCGAGGGCGCAAAAATAGCGAATAATTTAGTTAAACAAGGGTCTGTACATTTTGACTACTTGCAAGAAAATATAGAATATATTGTTAGGGGGAATCTGGAGGGTGAAATTAAAGGGCTTTTGTTATTTGCGGGCCAGGAGGTAATTGAGTCTATTAAAAAAAATAATATAGATCTAAATCAAATATCTGGTATCGCTAAATCTGAAGTAATTATAAAAGTACCAAGCGTAGTTGGGTCTGAAATTTTTTTCGATATAAAATCGCAAGCCTCTAATGTTTCCTTAGATTTTTTTGATAATTACGCAAAGCTAGAAAAATTTAACTTAAATGGGAGCTTTGACGGAAAGTCCATTAACATTAAAGGCAACGGTACGGTTAATCAATTTAAAAGCAACTTAGATATAGATATTAACTTAGCACATAATAGCGAAGTCGTTTGTTCTATATCAACTAACATTGAACTTTCTGCGGGAGCAAAACATAATCTCCCCATTGAGATTCTGGACGGATCTGCCCTGCTTACT
>JANRMA010000182.1:0-9341 GCA_033762035.1 Rickettsiaceae bacterium | reverse complement strand
TTCAACATATCTTATGGCCATTTAACTTCAGGAGGTAAAGACATAAGTATAGCTTCAGTATTGCCATTAGTCATTAAGCCAAATTTTGTACCTCTATCATAAAGTAAATTAAATTCAACATATCTTCCCCGCTTGATTAGTAAAGCCTCCCTTTGGGCTTCTGTATATATATCGTAAAGTTTAGATCTGACTATATCTACATATATATCTTTAAATGCGCTGCCAACATCTTGCACAAATCTAAAATCTTCATCAAAATTACCTGTATTATAGTAATCAAAAAAAATACCGCCTACTCCTCTTGGTTCTTTTCTATGTTCTAGGAAAAAATATTCATCGCAATTTTCTTTAAATGTCTTGTATAAATCTTCCCCATATTTATCGCATACATTCTTAAATGCGAAATGAAATTTTTGCGTTTCTCTCTCATCTGGAAAGGTTGGAGTTAGGTCTCCCCCTCCCCCAAACCAATGTTTAGATGTAACTATAAACCTAGTATTAAAATGAGCAGCTGGAATTAAAGGGGACTTCATATGAGCTACGAGTGATATTCCGGTTGCAAAAAATGATGGATCATTCTCTGTGCCAGGAACCTGCTTTGCGAATTCTTTGCTAAATTCACCATATACAGAGGAAATATTTACTCCTACTTTTTCAAAAACATTTCCCCTCATTATAGACATTTGGCCTCCGCCTCCACCATCTCTTGTCCATTCAGTTCTCTCGAATTTTTTACAAGGAAGGTTATGCTCATCTGCCCAATTAGATTCTATCGCCTCGAATTCTCTGCAAATTTCATCTCTCAATAACCGGAACCAATTTTGCGCTAATTCTTTGTTGCCGATATCTACTGCCATCTTTAATTCTTACTACTTATTATTTTCCTGAGGGCTAAGTGCTTTGATTCGCACGGCATGTAGACCATTGTGATATGCATCTTCTAAAAGATGATTAATAATTCTATGTCTTGCAATCAAGTTCAGTCCTATAAAATCAGACGATACAATTTTAATGCTTATATGAGAAGGAAAAAGTGAATCAGGATTTTGAAAATAATGTCCTGCATGAGTATGGCTTTCATCCTCAATTTCTAGAAAAGAAGGATTAATGCTACTTAGAAGAATTTTAATTGATGCCAATTTATCTATTTGCATAATATTATACTAAACCTTTTAGGCTTCTCATCAAAGTTTTTGGATCCATATTACGCATTTTTTTTAGCATAGCAAAAATTTGCTCATATTGCTTAATTAGCTTATTTACATCCGATACGGTAGTTCCAGAACCAAAAGCTACTCTCTTTTTTCTAGAAGCATTTAAGAGATCTGGCCTTCTTCTTTCTTGTTTTGTCATAGAATTAATTATGGCAATTTGTCTTTTAATTGGTTTATCTGAGAGTCGATCTGAATTTATTTTATCTTTAAGGGCGCTCATTCCAGGTATCATACCAATCATCGATGAAATCCCTCCCATTTTTTCTATACTAGAAAGCTGGGTTTTATAGTCATTAAAATCAAATTTTCCCGCTTCCATTCTTTTTGCAAGACGTTCTGCTTCTGCGCTTTCAGTTACCTCTATAGCTTTTTCAACCAAAGAAACAACATCGCCCATATCAAGAATTCTGGAAGCAACTCTTTTGGCGTCAAATATTTCTAATTGGTCAGACTTTTCGCCAGTTCCCATAAATTTAATAGGAGCTCCAGTAAGAGATTTTACGCTTAATGCTGCACCACCCCTACCGTCTCCATCTATACGAGTTAAGATAATGCCCGTAATTTGCACGGCTTCGTTAAAATCTTTAGCGATATTAGCCGCATCTTGTCCCATTAAACTATCAACAACCAAAAGAACTTCGCTTGGTTTTACATAGTCTTTAATATATTTAAGCTCAAGAATTAATTCTTCGTCTATATTAAGTCTGCCGGCTGTATCATAAATTACAACGTCGTAATTGCCTTTTTTTGAAGCATTATGAGCCCTTGCTAAGGTTTCTGATATTGCCTCATTTGAGATTATAGGAAGACTATCTACCTGTAGATTTTGCGCTAGTATCTCTAATTGTTCTTTTGCAGCGGGTCTATAAATATCTAAGGAAACCAGCAATATATGTTTTTTTTGATTCTTAAGATAATAAGCAAGTTTACTTGTTGTTGTGGTTTTACCACTACCTTGCAACCCTGACATTAAAATATTCACCGGAGGGGCCGATTTTAAATTTAATCCCGTTTCTTCGTCCTTACCTTGAAGTAATTCAATAAGTTCGTCATGAATAATTTTAATAATCATCTGACCAGGACTAATAGATTTCACAACTTCTTGTCCTATTGCTTTTTCTCTTATGTTATTGATAAAGTTCTTAATTACTTCAAGCGCTACGTCAGCTTCTATTAGGGCTTTGCGCACCTCGCTTAAAGTTTGGTCTAGATCCTTTTCGGTAATTGTGCCCCTATTTTTTAATCTCTGAAATATTGAGCTAAGACCTTTGGATAAATTTGCAAACATATTAGTTTCTCTAGTAATAAATTGTAAATAGTGATAGATTATATACTAAAATAGATTTAGTAGCAAATGAGTATATCTAGTATTACAAATAAAGATATTCTTCAATCCGGTAATGTAAAATATGCTAGTAAAGCTGAGTCTAGTAATGGATTTAATACAGCCATTCAAAAGTTTCAGGAGCACGAAATAGAGCAAGAGCGCATAGGTGCCTTAAATATTGGAGCCTTAAATACTAGTTCTGTTAAATCAGCTAATTCTTTGGTTTCTATTAATCAAACTAACTCTGATATTTCTGCATTTATTCTAGACGGCGAGTTTAAAGCTAGAGAAATATTAAAAAAACTAAAAAAATTACATATAGCTTTTTTGTCTGGGCGCGTAACGCATGCAGAGCTTCAAGAACTTGCGCTTTTTGTGCAGGAGTCTATTGTCCCTTCAGAGAATAGCGAACTATCTAAAATACTAGAAGAAATATCCTTAAGGGCAGAGGTTGAGTTGGCAAAATTTGAAATATATACTAATTAATTTTTAATAGAATTATATGCATATCTTTTGATACAAATTTTCACTATTCCTGCTAGGGGCGCTGCAATTAGTATCCCTATCACACCCAAAAAATGGCCAGAAATTAATGCAGATAATATTACAGCTAATGGATGAATTCCTAATTTATCGCCTATTATCTTCGGATATAATAAAACATTTTCAATAATTTGCGCTACTGAGAAAATTAGCAAAATTGATGCTTGTTCCATACTAGGCCCATGACTCAAAAGACTCACAGCTATGCAAGTAGTAATTGCAATGATAGCGCCTAGAAAGGGTACTATTACTGCTACGCCAAATATAACTGCAAATAATAGACTATAATCAAACCCCAAATAGCTTAAGGTGCAAAAATAATATATACATATTATAAGCCCTATATTGCAGCATGCTATTAAGAATCCTGAAATTAATTTTTCAATTTCACTTAATATAGATCTGATCTCAGCGCTATTTGTTTTGCTGAGTAAAATATTATAATTTTGCTCTATTTTTGGAAAATCCGTCAGTAAGAAAAATAAAAATATAAGGAATAGGGCCGTCATGAATATTATATTTGCCGTAAAGCTTGCATATTGGAATATAAAATCTACGGCCTCTCCTGCATGATTGATCTGAAATTCTGATCCGGAGACTAGCTCAGTCATACTATTTGACACAGTTTCTCCAAAATAATATTTTACTATATCTAGACAATAAGGTATAAAATCATTACTAATAGAATTTCTAAATTTTGGAAATTTACTTACTAAATCTTGAATTTGACTAATGCATTTGGGTATAATTAATATAATTAATGTAACCCAGATAGATATAAATATTATATATAATATAACTGCGCTATAAAAATATTGGATATGTAATATAGAAGATATTTTTGCCGATAAAGGTTTGAGTACGTAAGCTATTAACAATGCTATAAAAAAAGTTGTAACTAGACCTGGCATGTTACAGCACAAAAGTATAAATGATGCGGTAATTAGACCAAGAATAATTTTATTAATTGATAGAGCCATATTAGCTACCTGTATACATCAGAATCATATGTTTATTATCATCGTAAAAGTAAGATAATTGATTATCATATAATTGCTTAGTGAGCTCATATAAATTCAGTTTCGTAGAAATTTTTAATTTTAAAGATTTATCTAAAGAGGCTGTTATATCAAATCTTGCAATATCCTTAATATTATTAAGTTTTTCTTGTATTTTTGCTAGTTCTTGCTCCGTAGCATTTTGAATTAATAGCACATATGAAGATAGTAAAGGCGCATTTTGCTTAGACTCGTCCTCATCTTTGATCTTTTGCGTTTGTTTCTTTAGCTCGGCTTTAACTGCACGATCCAATTTATCGGTAGTATTGATTGGCACGCCATTTTCTTCTATGAATTTTTTTATAATCAAAGAAGCTGCGTCCTGAAATTTATTATTTTTTGCGTTAATATTATAAGCTTCTTGTTTTGCAGTCTTATTATTTTGAGTTATTGTTGTGTATTTTGTAAGGAAGGTTGAGTCGCCATTATCTTTATTTGTGAAAAATTCACCATAGGCAATAACTACTTTATCAAATATTTGGTTTGTGATATGGGACATATAATAATTAAAATCCGCTGAAGTAATTACATCTTTTGATATAGCAAGCGTATCAAAATCTGCATTTGTCAGTAGAATAATATTATTATCTTTTAAAGTTTGTTGCGCTTTGCGCCAAGCGCTTATCCATCCTATACTATCCTTTTCGTAATAGAGTATTTTGTTGATTTTAAGCACAGGAATAACCAAAGTAGAGGTGAATTTATATTTCAAGTTTTTGTTGGTATATTTGTCAAGCAATACATATAAATCCTTAGCTGCGCAAGCAACAGAAAGGGTTCCGGAATAAGAGCCTCCAGAGGAATATTCTTCTGCAACCTCATTTTCTACACTATGCTCTTGAAAAAGAGCTCTTAATTCTTGCACTGGGATTTTTTTTACATAATCTATGTTACTGTCGCCGTCCAGATCTAGTTTTGTTGTAAGTAAGATTATAGCCCTAGCATATCCTTTATCTAGAGCCTTAATCTGAGCCTCATATTTATTGTTGCCCTGGTCTTCGATATATATTTCTTGCAGTTCTATTAAATTTGTGGCCATAGCCTGGCAAGCAATAAAAATTATTAGTAACCCATTAAATATAGCATATATATGCTTGCTAAACAGTTTTTTCATTCTTTAAATATCTATTTTTTGAAATAGCACGAACAAATAATTACAACCAGAATGTTATGCGTTTTAATTACTTTACTCGCAAATAGATATTAAATTAGCTATTAGATTTTGCAACAGAAACAGATGCAGGTCTAATTAATCTATCTTTTATTTTATAGCCAACTTGCATTAAGCCCACTATTGTATCTTTAGGATAAGATGCATCTTCTACTTGCGAAATAGCAAAATGGTGATGATAGTCAAATTTATCTCCTGGATTAGGGGCTATTACACTAATATTGTTTTTTGCAAAAACTCGGCATAATTCTTTGTGAGTCATTAGTACCCCATCAAAAAACTGCTCCATTTCTGGAGATAAACCCTCGGGCTTAAATTGAATAGCGCGGTCTAAATTATCTATCACAGAGATTAAATCTTTAGCAAAATTTGTAACAGAGTAACTAGATGCCTCTTCAAGTTGTTTTTCAAATCTTTTTCGCATATTTTCATTTTCGGCAATACTTCTGAGCAATCTATCATTTAATTCATTGACTTGATGTTCTATTTGCGTCTCTGTTATTTCGGCAGAGTTAGTTTGTTGATTCTCATGAGTAGTTTCTTGTGGTTTGTGCATAATATTTCCCGCTTATTATTCGATAAATATCTATATAGTAATTAAAACGAAAAATTTCAAGGTTACTTATAATTCATCGGCTAAAACTTCACTAAGCGCATGATTTATATAACGGTTAATCACTCAGTTGCGCCAGATTACTGATTTAAGAATCTTTCTGCATCAAGCGCAGCCATACATCCAGTACCCGCAGCAGTAACAGCTTGTCTGTAAATTTTATCTTGAACATCTCCGCATGCAAAAACCCCCCCTATATTGGTAAAACATGTACCTGGTTTAGTGATAATATAGGATTCTTCATCAAGTGTGAGCTGATTTTTAAATAGATCAGTATTAGGTTTATGTCCTATCGCAATAAATATACCTTCTGCTGGAATCGCTTTTGATTCATTAGTTTTTATATTCTTAAGCCTTGCCCCTGTTACTGATTTAGGCTGCTCTGTGCCTATTATCTCTTCTATAACACTATCCCAAATTACTTCTATTTTTGGATGGGCAAATAGCCTGTCTTGTGCTATTTTTTCCGCTCTCAGTTGATCGCGTCTATGAATTAAAGTTACTTTTGATGCATGGTTAGTAAGATATAAAGCTTCTTCAACCGCAGAATTGCCGCCTCCAACTACCAGCACTTCTTTTTGCTTAAAAAAGAATCCATCACAAGTAGCGCAACCTGAAACACCAAAGCCTTGGAATTTTTTTTCTGACTCAAGTCCAAGCCATTTTGCACAAGCTCCGGTTGCTATAATGAGAGACCTTGTTTTGCAAGTGTTTCCGCTCATTAGTTTAAGACTAAAAGGCGAGGAAGAAAGATCTACCTCTTCCACTAGATCTTCAATAAATATTGTGCCTACTTTTTTTGCCTGCTCTTGCATTTGTTCCATTAAAAATGGTCCTTGTATTATATTAGCAAAGCCTGGGTAATTTTCTACATCTGTTGTGATTGTAAGTTGCCCGCCGGGCTGAGGTCCATGAATTAAAACAGGCGCAAGCCCAGCTCTTGCTGCATAAATTGCAGCAGAGCAACCAGCGGGCCCGGACCCTAATATTACTACTTTATGTTCTATTGTCATGTTATATATTTAAATTACCGAGAGCAAAATCCCAATTTACAAGATGATTTAAAAAAACATCTAAAAAACCGGCTCTATTATTTTTATAATCAATATAATATGCATGTTCCCATACATCGCAGCAGATCAAAGGAGTAAGCGATTCGGTAATTGGAGTTGCTGCATTACTTGTTTTTTGTATCTGAAGTTTAGATCCATCATGCACTAACCAAACCCATCCGCTGCCAAATTGAGACGTACCCGCTGCTTTAAACTCATTTGCAAAATTTTCATAATTACCAAAGCTAATATTTATCATTTCAGCAAGTTGCGCAGCTGGCTCGCCCCCTCCGTTTGGTTTGATAGAATGCCAGAAGAAACTATGATTCCATATTTGCGCAGCATTATTGAAAATTCCAACAAATTCATTGTTGTTATTTGAGGCTAGCACTATCTGCTCCAAAGTCATCTCCTTAAAATTGTGATTACCCTCTAGTAATTTGTTTAAATTATTTACATAAGCAAGATGATGTTTTTTATGATGGTAATCGAAAGTTTCTTTGCTCATATAAGGCCCTAAAGCATTTTCAGAGTAAGGTAGCTCTGGTAAAGCAAAAGGCGAGGTTAATTGATTTGCTGATTGAGAAAAAATTTTGTTCATTATAAGATTTACTTAGGTTGTTGTACTGGTGAAAACTATATCTTTGAAATTTTTAGCAATCAAGTCTAAAAACGACTTTTCGATAAATTTTAATGAGGTATTTATAATTTCCTCTTCTGAGGAAGTAAAATTTTCTAATACAAAATTTGGTACAAGATATTTTTCCGAAGGTCTTCCTATGCCTATTCTAATTCTATGATAATTTTGCCCTATTTTTTCATCAAGAGATTTAAGCCCGTTATGACCAGCAGAGCCCCCGCCTTTTTTGCATCTTATTTCTCCAAGTTTTAGGTCTATATCATCATGAAATACTAATATATCATCTATATCAATTTTGTAGAAATTTTTTACTGAATTAGCGCTTAGGCCCGAAAGATTCATGTAAGTATGAGGTTTCAGTAGATATAGCTTTTCCTCCCTGTGATTTACACTTATAGAGCAGGAGGCAAATTCTCCTGCAAATTTATTAGATTTACCCCAGCTAGCTCCTGTTAATTCGGCAATTATGTCAAGAGCGATAAAGCCTATATTATGTCTTGTAAACTGATATTGTTTACCTGGGTTACCTAGTCCTATTAAAAGCATGTGGTATAATGTTATTGTTAAGAAAAAATGAAACTAAATTACAAGTTAAGATAATTTCATTTTCTTGGATGTCAAGAGCTGAGATTACGCGCGCAGTAATTCTAATTTTGAGGTTACGGTGAGCAAAGTAGAGGGAGTTTGAAAGGAGGAGTCGCAAGGCATGCGAGCGAATCTGATAATACTAGGCCGGCCAGCTATCCTTTTGCAAATCACAATATTCTTTTTGGGTCACACACTGGAAAGAGGGTGTTCAGGAGAGTGGGGAGATTCCCATCTCCGATGACTTACGAGACAGACTTAATCGCAACATAAGCATTGCTAAATTTTACAACTTATGATTGCAATACTAAAATATTTGTTATAACGTTTTTACTGTAAATTTTATTAGATTGCAGAAAATGAGTAAAATGAATCAAATTATAGATCACATTTTAGAAAGCCGAATATTAGATGAAGGAGACATAGAATACAAGAACAAAATAACAAAAGAGCTATCAAATCTTGATGATGATAGTTTTGTGTCGTGGCTTGATAAAAAGATTATAGAATCAGGCAATACTTACCAATTATCTTGCGTCACTGCGCAAGTACCTAAAAGATTCCACAGCGCATCTAAAATCGAATTGAGAATAGCATTATTTGAAAGATTACTGATGATTTATTGTTTTTATTATCGTGCGCGAAATTGGGGATCTCCTGGCCCTAATGAAGAGGTACTTGACTCTGCTCGCAAACATTTTGAGAATATAAAAAAATCCACATCATTGTACCCCCCGAGCGATGTATTTCCAAGTATATCGCTATTTGCTCTGCAATGTCTCCATGCCGCCGCAGGAAATGACGTAAATTTTTATGACCTAGGATCGACTAATACTTTAGAACAAAACTCAGATCTCAAAACGCCAGGAGAAGCAGCCTTGGGCCAAGGAGATATTGAGCACAAAGGCGATGAGCCCGGTATTCGAGATTTAAATAATGACTCAGAAGAAACTGTAGCAGAACATAACTTAGATGGACTAGCAACTACGGAGGCAACCTCTCATCCAAATGTATGGCAAAAATTAAGCTTATCTATTAGGGCATCTCAAGCAAATACAAATGATAAAAATCTTAATGCTACCTACGCAATGATTAAAATACAGATTATCCCGCAAATGCAAGATCTAATCTCTGAACT
>JANRMA010000181.1:0-9599 GCA_033762035.1 Rickettsiaceae bacterium | reverse complement strand
CCAACAAGTGTTAGAAGTGGTAGTGCTTGTTGATCGTTTTCTGCAGTTGGAATAAAGTTTGTATTATCATCCATAATAGGGTTTATATTATCATCCATAATAGTTACTAATTTGTTCAAATAAATATTTAAGTTTATAATATATAATTACAATAATGTCAATAAATATTATTTGTAACCCAGGGCAAAATCATAAGAGTTTATATCATGATGTAGAATTATTTTTAAACGACATTGATAGAGATATTATTTACGATGAATATGAGGATACAGATGCTGGTCATGGACGAATTGAAGTACGTAATTGCAAAATTGTTAAAGACATAAAATGGCTAAAAGAGCGCTACCCCGAGTGGGAAAGTTTAAATTCGGCGGCGACAAGTAAATACGATTAGAATTGACAAAAAGACACTTAAGGAGCAGCGTCAAACTCGTTATTATATAAGCTATTTGGCGGTAAATAGCAAAATGCTGTTATCTTATGTGCGCAACGATTGGTCCATAGAAAATAAATTACATTGGGTTTTGGATATGAATTTTAAAGAAGATAGTTGCAGAACCAGAATTGATAACGGAGCTGAAAATTTTGCTCTTATGAGAAAATGCGCATTTAACTTGATAAAACGACATAATCCAGAGGATAAACCGACCATAAAACGCAAAATGTTAAATGCTAGCTACGACCCAAATTACTTAAAATCCTTACTTCTTGTTAGTAATATATGATTTTGCCCTACAGTTAAACATTCTATTCTTGATTTTTTAAAGGAAAAGTTTTCAGTCAGTAACTGAAGTAGTATATCGTGCATGGTCAAAAAATACATTCTTATACTACTTCAAACCCTAGTATTCAATACCCTTTCAGAGCTTTTGTTACAATTATTGTAGCTAAGGCTCTAGATAAGTAATAGGATCTACAACTTCAGACCCTATTCTGATAGCAAAATGCACTTTAATTTCCCCTTTTTCATTCGGTTGAGCTGAGGCAAACCCTATTTCTTCGCCTTGACGTATAACCTGACCCTTGCTAACTGATATTTTGCCTAAATGAGCATAGGCAGTTTGAATTCCAAGAGACTCATGTTTTAAAATTACTCTATAGCCAAATTTATTATCTTTACCGGTAGCCACAACTATTCCTGAATAGGAAGCTTTTACAGAGGCTCCCGCTGATGCGCTAAAATCTATACCTTTTAATTTGGTGCCATCAACTATTGCGCCATATTTACTTAAAATAGCACCATTTACTGGTTTAATTAATTTAACCTTTGGATATTCATCATTATGAGCATTTTTGTTAGGCGCACTATTGGCTGCTAAATTTTGTTTATCATTTTCATCTATAGTCTCTTGTCCGTCTAATTTGCTGCCAGACCCCATTATACCTTTGGCTTTTTGGTCTTTGGCCCGATCTATTTTTTTCTTATGTAGTTCTTGATCTTTAAAATTAAGGTCAGTGCGACGGTCTTTTTCTACTGTATTTTTTTTAGGTAAGGCAGCTATTTCTGCGTCTAAATCTTCATTTTCAGTATCTATTGCAACCTTCGTATCTTCACGACTAAATTGCGCTCTAGATTTATTGTCTAATTCATATTCTTCGTGAATATATTGTTTTGGCTCTTCTTTGATTTTGAGATAGTGGCCTTTTTCTTCTATATTATTACTATCTTTATCAACATTTTCTAATAAGCTCTTAGTAGATTTGTTGCTATTGCTTTTAGGAATATTAATTTTTGTTCCATATACAACCTCTGCCGGCTCTTGGGAAGAGCAAGCAGATACAAAAAAAACTGTTATTAATATTATTAATTTCATAACCTACTCTTTTAGAAACTAGCTGACATTCTGAAATGCCAATGTTGTGTTATATCGTAGTTTTTCTTTCTAAATGGCACCGCGTAATCTATTCTAATTGGGGCAAACCTTGTCATCCATATTAAACCAACGCCATAGCTCATTCTCGGGTCAGTATTATCATAGACATCAGCTTTAGAATATAGGGTAGAAGTTTTAACGTCAAAGCCCCATAATGCACCAACATCGTAGAAAATAGCTCCGGAAATCCCATATTCTTTAGGTAACCCTAGTGGAAATTGCAGTTCCGCGGTAATTTTATACATATTTTGACCACCAAGTGCTTCTAGAGTTCTTTTGTCTCTCGGGCCTATTCCGGACATCTCAAATCCGCGTAACAAATAATCTCCTAAATTAAATCTTTCATTAATTGCCACCTTGCTGCCTTGGTATCCATGAATTGTCCCAACATCAGCTGAAATACGGAAAGTATAGCTATTATTCCAAAAAGAGTAGAAATATTTTGCGTTAGCTTCGTGTTTAAGATATTTTGCGTCGCCCCCAATACCTGCGACAGTTTCAGTGCCAGAGATCACGAAGCCATTTTTAGGTACTAACGCACTATCTCTTCTATCGTACGTGAGGGTATTAGCCAGCGCGGAGGTTACTATTTTGCCATATTGTTCATGAATATAGATAGAGCGGTTAAAAGCCGTAGGTCCTGTTAGTTTATCTACTTTTACTACATGCATAATATCATGACGCAAAGAATCAGCGATTTCGTAGCCAAGCCTTACGCTTATAGCATCGTTTTTTATATCATATTGAGATTGTTTTGATCTTCCAGATTGAGAGTGGTATAAATTTATTCCAGCAAGTAAATCTCTATCCATAAAATATGGATCAGCAATTCCAATACTTTCGCTAAGTTTCTTCTCGGTTTTTTCTACATCAATTGTAAAATGCTTCCCAGTTCCAAGTAAGTTTGTTTCAGTGAAGTTTACCCTTCCTAGGGGGCCTTGAACCGAATCCATCCCAAATTCTAAGTGGACTGATGCTGTAGATTTTTCTTCGACGCTTACATTAAGATCTACGGTATTATTTTTTTCTTCTGCCGGGGCGATATCAACATCTATATTTTCAAAATAGTCTAAATCTCTTAAATTTTGTTGAGATTTATTTACAGCAGATCTATTAAATAAATCCCCTTCCTGAAGCTTCATTTGTCTTCTTATAACATTATCTCTTGTCTTTAAATTCCCGTCAATATTAATCTTATTAATTCGTACTTTAGAAGCTTTTAAGATAACAAATTTTATATTCACAATACCTTTTTGAAAATTTTTATCTTCGTTTGTATCGGTGGTTGCGCCTTGATATCCGAGATCCGCCAATTTTTCATTAATTTTCTCGGATATAGACTCTAGCAGGTTTGCATTATAAAGAGACCCACTTTTAATAGTAACTAACTTTTGTAATTGAGAAGTATCTATTTCTTGAATCTGGCTTTCGAGTGAAATATCGCCTATGTTATATTTTTTTCCTTCTTCGATAGTATAAGTGAGGACAAAATAATCCTTAGCTTGAGATATTTCTGGCAAAGTTGAGATTACTCTAAAATCAGCAAATCCAAGAGAATTATAAAAGCGCTTAAGTAAGTATTTGTCGTATTCAAACCTTTCCGGATCGTAGGTATCGCTGGAATCCATAAATCTAAACCAAGCGCTTTGTTTAGATGCAATAATATAACGTAGCTCTGAGTCGCTATAGTTTTTATTGCCAACAAAATTAATGTATCTTATTCCTGTTTTTGGCCCTTCTTTAATTGCAAAAACTACGGCTACTCTATTATTGCTTAGTTCTTCTATTTGAGCGTTTACTGACACGGAATATCTACCAGATTTTCTATATAAATCTTTTATTCTATCTATATCTAATTTGATATTTGCCTTGCTTAAGGAGCTTCCTTTTGTAGTAAGAATTTCTTTTGCTATAGTACTAGATTTAATTCTACTATTGCCCTTGCTAGATACCTTAACCACAAGAGGAGTCTCTTTTACATCTACTTCAGCAATCCCTCGGGTAAAATTTATGCTAATTTTATCAAAAATGTGAGTATCGTATAGATCTTTAATTGACCCGGACTCTTTTTCCTCGGTATATTCTTGCCCTACTTTAAAGTGTAAGTAGTTTATTATAGAGCTTTTTTCTATTCTGCTATTTCCAGAAACTTTAATTTCTTTCACTATTTCAGCAAATGAGATAGTAGAAATAAACAAAGTAATTAAGATAAAGAATTGAATTATTATACGCATTTGGATCCAAAAATTTTTAATTATTATAATAGTGAATTTATATCATTTGATGTTGAGATTATAAACATAAAAATTACTAGAGCAAGTCCTATATAAATAATTGCTTTGTGAGCTATTCCAGTAAGAGCTTTTCCTGCAATAATTTCGTAGCAACATAAAGCTATATGACCACCATCAAGAATAGGAATAGGAAGTAAATTTGCAAATCCAATACTTACAGAGACTATAGCTATGTACACAAGAAAGCTAATATAGCTTTTTTCTATCAATCTCCCAGAATCTTTTGCAATAGTAATAGTACCTCTTAACTCCTTTAAAGACCTTTTGCCAGTAATAATTTGAGTAAGACTATCTATATTGACCATAGTAAGATTATGTAATTCTCTCAAAGATTCAGCGCTACTACCGATCAGCCCTAAACTATTAACATACTCAGCATTAGGACTTATTCCTATAAAACCAATTTGAGCAATTAATTTATCTCTCTCGTCTTTTAAATCACGAGACCCGCTCACAAGACTAATATTAATCAACTGACCCTTTCTATTTATCTCAAATTTTATTAGTTGCTTTGGTCTTAGAATAAGGTACGATTGAATGTCTTCGAAGCGGCTAATTTTTCTTCCATCTATTGAAGTAATAATATCTCCCACTTTAATTCCCTCTCTAAATGCGGGAGAATCTTCTATTACGCCGCCAATTTCGTTTGTTGCAATTACTTTTCCAAGAAACATATATATCCCAAAAAAAATTACAAAAGCTAATATGTAATTAGCAAGAGGACCAGCTATCGCAATAAATATACGTTTTAACGGGGGCTGGAAAATGAATGAGCGTTTCTTTTCTTCCTCGGATAATTTTGCATCTACAAGGGAAGAGCTCGAAATATCATCATCGCCAAACATTTTAACATATCCGCCTACGGGAATAATACAAATTTTCCATATTGTTTCGTATTTATCTTTAACATTATAAATACTCGGGCCAAAACCCAAAGAAAATGTTTCAATCTTTACCCCGCAGATTCTGGCGGCTATGTAATGCCCCATCTCATGAACAAACACAATGGTTGATATAACAAATAAAAAACCGAAAAGTAAATTTATCACTTTATTACATAATTTTTTTAACTATAATATAATACGTTATATCATTAAAAGAAACATGACTAGTATTAATTCTAAAACAATAGCCAGAATAGCTGCCATACAAGCAATATATCAATCAATAAATCAAAAAGATCACAATTTACCAGAAATTGCTATGAAGATAAAATCTTTGTATCAAAAATCAAACAATCTGGATTTATTTGAATTAGACGATAAAAAACTAAGAGTCAAGCTCAATGTCGCAACATATGATATAATTACTGATTTTTACGAAAAATCCAAAGAAAAAATCGGAAATATACTTATTAAATATTTTACTCAATTAATATCTTTTGAACAAACTAGCCAAACTATGCAAGCTCTTCTTATCGCGGCAGTAACGGAGGCATTAATTTTTCCTGAATTACATATGGGCATTTTAGTGAGCGAATATACAAACATAGCCTCAGAAATGCTTCATGATAAAGAAATAGGTGTAGTAAATAGCATTCTAGAAAATGCAATAAAAGATATTAGAGCAAATGAGACATCAACCCATCAAAGTTAAAACAGCAAAAAATAGGAGTATTTCCTCTACATCCTGGCTTAAACGACAGTTAAATGATTCATTTGTTCTTAAGGCCAAGGCTGATGGCTATAGATCTAGAGCGGCATATAAGTTAATTGAAATAGATGAAAAATTTTCTCTCATTAAACCAGCGAGTCTTATCATAGATTTAGGAGCTGCTCCTGGCGGCTGGTCTCAAATATGCGCTAAAAAATTAGGCAAAAAAGGAAAAATAGTTGCCGTAGACATTCTTGAGATGCAAGAAATGCAAGGGGTTGAGATAATACAAGGTGACTTTTGTGATACACAAATTCAATCTAAAATAATAAAAATATTTACAAAGAAAGCTGATATTATTCTTAGCGATATGGCCCCTAATACAACTGGCCACAAAGAGACGGATCATTTAAAAATTATTGATTTATGTGAGAGAGTGATAGATTTTACTGAGATAATCCTTAACAATGGCGGATCTATGATATTAAAAATATTTCAGGGAGGGGCACAAGGGGAGTTGCTCGCAAAAATTAAAAAAGATTTTAGTGTTGTAAAGCATTTTAAGCCAGTATCTAGTAGAAAAGACTCTTCAGAGCTTTATTTAATAGCAATGGATTATAAAAAGCGAGTATCACGGCATATACTTTAGCTTGCTGTGCCTAGTATAATACCAATCTTCATTTTTAAATGATCCAAATGAATTTAGCGGATCTCGCCTTGTTGCTACCGATTAATATAGGCATGCACTCAGCTTAGGCCTAAAATTCATTTGTCTAATTTATTCTTACGAATGGTATAATACTAAATGCCCTTTTCAAATAATACAAACAAATATATAAGATTCAATACTAGAATTAGTGGCAATCATCAGATAATACATTCGTCTTGGCCGACCGGCCCAGCCTCGTAATTCTGACCAGACAACGGCGGATCAACTAAATCATTTAAAGGATTCAAAGGATTCAAAGGGAAATTTGAAGGATCTGATTCCTTTGTTTCTTCGCATCCTTCATCTACATATTCTTTCCTAATATCATCATTCTTATGCTCTTCTTGATCGTAATCTTTTAACTTAATGCAATATTTCTCTATTACTTCCTGACCCTCTTCGTTTTGCATTAAGATATATTTTTTTGTTCTTAATTTTTGAACAAATAGAGAGCATTTGTCTTCCAAAATCTCAATCACGTCTTTTTGCGCAAAAATAGAATTGAATGTCTCCGGCTCTAGTGTGAATAATTTATCTACTAAATATGATTGGTTGCTAGATAAAAGAATTATTTTTGCAATATTTTCCTTCAAAATGTTTATATCTTGAAAAAATTTATCTATATACTCTGGTGCTGCAGACTCATGTAAAGCCTGAAAAGCAAGTTGCCCAACTTCATCTTGCAACATCTCGATTGTCAATCTTTTTTCCTTTATAAGTTTTATAGCTCCAAGTGTGATTTCAGTATCATTAGTGAAGTTTTCAGTATTTAATTCTGACAAATTGTAATCTGAGTAGCAAAATTCAGGAATCTCAATATTCTGATCATTTAATGTAAATGACATCATATATTTCCATAAAAATGATGCAAATTCATAACTAACCTCTTTATAAGGACTATGGTCTTGCAATATATGTCCTGCAATCTGCCTAATAAACCAAGGAAAAACTTCTTGTACTAATTGATTATCGTTGTATAATAATACCATTGACTGAAGCCAACTCCTTATCTCATTATTATAGAGACAGTAAAACTTTTGCATGCTGGAAATATTTGATTCGCGCCATGTTTCTATATAAGACCAACTATATATGGCGTTTTCTTTTTCAAGTTCCTCAGAAATTGCTGCGCGTATTAATGCGCCATCACTTTGATTCTCGCTACCATACGGCAACGCATTATTCTTGAAGTGATTGATAATTAATGTATGCATAGACTCATGCACAAGCGTAGTTATGTCATCTATTGGTTTTGTTAGTTTGAGATCATGAATATAAATTTTCAACGTATCTATTATGGTATTGCCACGTATATTGCTTGGTTCTCCATTAACATACTTATTACCAATTACAATTTTCCCCTCATGATTTGATGCATGATCTAATACAAATGATATAATAGGGCTTTGGCCTATTACTTTGGATAAATATGGTATCAATTTATTTGCAAATTCTTGAATTTTCGCAATATCAGACGCTGCGTAGCTTTTAGAAAGCAAGCCTTTGATAATAGGATGTAAGTTTGAATCTGTATTTTCAGGGGCTATTACGTCCATGACAGATGGAAGTTTATCAATCATCGGATCGAAGTCCCAGTCTTCGTATTCTAGAGCATGCAAAAATTTTATAGGCAATTTTGTATTCTGAGATTGGCAGATCTGTAATAATGCAACAATAAAATCGACTCTGGGTCTGGATACAGTGCATTCTACGCGCAGTTTAGAAATAAAATCTTCAACATTTATAATAGAATCAATAGGTATTTCGGCAAGCGAGGCGATATTACGCAATGCTAGCTGTTCGTAACTAAGGCCTTGGCTCTTAGTTTCCAAGACCTCTCTCCAGAAGCACTGTGAGCCTTGATCAAAATTTTGTATTATATTTTCTATCTCTTTGTTTATATTATTGTATATATTGTCTTTAAATAAAGCTATTATAGTACGATATATGTTATTATGATTTATATCTTGGGTATTTATAGACCCATATTTGCCTAAAAGCTTTTTGGTAAGTTCACCCTTATAATAACAGGGTAATATTGTAATTATATCTTGAGCTTTCTCTGATAAAAAATTATCTAATCTCTCTTGTGGTAAAAGAGGTATCCAGTTTATAAATATATTGTGATAGCGTAAACCCGCGCAAGCTTTATGTAATTCAACTATTTCAGAATTTGTAAATTCTTTGATCGCATCTGCTACGCTCTGAGGATCAGATTCCGGTTCAGTAATGCCCGTGTCAATTATTTTTTGGAAAATAGGATATCTATTACATATAGTATAAATAGAAGAATGAGATGCAAAGAACGCTTTTGAATTAGTAGAATTAGATTCGAAGAACATATTTACTTTAACTATAAAATTTATTTAAAGTGAATCATATTAAAATTATATTTAGTGTCAATAAAATATAGTTCAAAAATTAGTGTGTGATTTATTTGTAAGACAATTATTATTGTAACGCAATCTGATATTAAGACTATATACCAAGAGACTGCATGGTGCCGCTAGAGAGAATTGAACTCTCGACCTCATCATTACCAATGATGTGCTCTACCACTGAGCCATAGCGGCATTGTTTCTTGATTTGCGTCGCTTACACAAATAAAGTCTTCTGATCAATCAAGTAAATCTTGATATATTCTTGTATGAAGAGTATAAATTTACAAAACAGATATATTTCTCATAGAAAATCAAATATGTCAAGGCAAAATAAAGAATAAAACAAATGATAAATAATAGATCCGATCAAGAAAAGGCTCAAGAGCCCACACCAAAGAAAAAAGACACAAAATCACAAAAGCTTTCTATTGCATTAAGGCGTAATATTTTGCGGAGAAAGTCTGCAACTAAAGATCTACAAAAAAATATCTAAATGAGAGTCGCAATAATTGACATAGGCTCTAATGCAATAAGAGCTGCAATATATGATAATAATACTTTAGGGGCTTTTGAGATTTTTAATGAAAAATTTAGAAGCGACATTAGTTTTATGCTGGACCAAGAGCTTGTTAATACAAAACATAGTACATATAACAAATTTGTTTATTTTATGAATATATTCAAAAAAATGAATGTATCTATACTTGCATGCGTTGCCACAGAAGTACTCAGATCTCACCCAAAAGCA
>JANRMA010000180.1:0-4604 GCA_033762035.1 Rickettsiaceae bacterium | reverse complement strand
CCTATCACTATATTTTGAGCATAATCTGGCTGCAATTCGAAAAAATCATCCTCATCTACTATTCTTTCAATAAGCTCTTTAATATCATAAGGCTTATTAGGATTTGCAGGAGTTAGGGTTTTTAGCGACATATCAACTCTATCTGCTGGATCTTTCGTTGGTCTATAAGGAGGTTTATGTTTATTAGATAGTGGCAAGAAATTCATGAATCTCCTTATTTCTAATAATGCTTCTACATCATTTTCAAAGGCAAGATCAGCAACTCCGCTAATTTTTGTATGCACAGAACTTCCACCGAGTTTTTCTTTGGTTACAGACTCTCCTGTTACAGTTTTTACAACATCAGGGCCCGTAAGAAACATATAAGAAGAATCTTTGATCATGAATATAAAGTCGGTAAGCGCCGGGGAATATACAGCCCCTCCTGCGCAAGGGCCCATAATAATGGAAATTTGAGGTATAACACCCGAGGCTTGTACATTTTTATAAAATATTTCTCCGTATCCAGCAAGAGCATCTACCCCCTCTTGAATCCTTGCGCCTCCAGAGTCATTTATTGCGATAATAGGAGCTTTAACATTAAGGGCCATATCAAAAAGAGCGCAAATCTTTTTTGCATGAATTTCTCCTAAAGATCCACCAAGAACTGTAAAATCCTGGCTATAAACAAAAACAAGTCTACCATTTATGGTGCCATGCCCCGTCACTACCCCGTCTCCTGGGAATTTTTTGCTCCCCATGCCAAAATTCATACATCTATGCTCTACAAACATACCTGTTTCTTCGAATGAGTCTGGATCTAGAAGAATTTCTATTCTCTCTCTAGCAGTTAGCTTTCCCTTATTATGTTGATCCAAAATTCTAGCAGTCCCACCCGAAAGCCTTGCGTTACTTATTCTTTCGTCTAGAGAAAGTTTTTTATTTGTATTTATGATGTTTGAGCTCATGCATAATTTTAGTTAATTTAAGGACAAAAATAAAATACACTTTTTTTTGCAGGATTTAAAGTAAAAAAACTAATACCAACTATAATGGTATAAACTATTTGACTCCAAGTGAAATGTCAAAAAGTAGGGCGCCTCTACCGAACAATCCAAAGAGCCTTGCGCTATATCATTCCGGCTATAGCTGCTTGCGCCTAAGCAGAAGCAAGCTACACTCTATGAATATATCCATTATAACTTTTATGTCTGCCAAAATCTCAGCTCTAGTGGATTCTGGATGTTTTAAATGTATTTCATCTATTATTTCGCCTATGGTCTTTTCGTTCCCTTCTCCTATAGCTTCAAAAAATGATAGGGTAAATTTTGTAATCATAATATTTACACTTACGCCATCTGGTATCCAGCTTTTTTTAAAATTAAAATTAAATATCACCCCAGGAGGGGTCTGGTTATTTTGCAAATAATCTTTAATATTGGTTGATAAATTTGTAATCTCATGAAAGAAAGGTATATTATCTTCCTCAAAGCACGAAGCTACAGAATTTGTAATATTAGATAGATAGATAGTATGTTTAATTACATCTCCCGTAATTATTTCAGCTATTGCTTGCTGTTTTGCTAAAGGCAATCTTTTTATATGGGCAAGTAAATCTTGATCTTTGATATAATTTTCAATCTTTAGCTTCATTCTTGGTCTTATTTCCATAAATTCTACAAAATTAAGACCAGGTTTTTCTATAAATTCATATAATTCTGGTATAGAATAGCATCTATCTTGTTTATGCAAAAAAAGATCGTATATACCTATATCTCCATAATTTTCTACGTCTTGTATAAGATCTCTTGATCTCATATACCAATTTGTTGGAGGCATGCTATTTAGAATGATTTTAGCATTCTCTACTTCTTTCTGCCTTGATGATGCATCTTCATTAATAATTTTCATGAGATCTTGAACTTGATATATCGCAGTTCTACCATATTTGGCATATACCATTAATCCCATGCCTCCACTCGGCTTAAGGCAATTTTTTAGAATAGCAAGACCTTCATCCGGCGAAGATAAGTGATGCAAAACACCGGAGCAATTTATATAATCAAATTTACCTAAATTAAGCTTAGGTATATTAAATATAGATTCATTAATAAATTTAATATTCCTGAGCCCCCTTGCCTCTGCCCTTGCTTTTGCAATATTTAAAGAAGTTGTACTAAAATCAAGATATACGACTTCTGCGTTATTATTTTTTAGTTGTTCTCCCATGTAAGTCGAGCAATCCCCAGTTCCTCCTCCTGCAACTAATACTCTAAAATTATCATTAAAAGTCTCTTTTCCTTGAAAAAGAAAGTGATTTAATTCTTCTAGTCTCTCGCCGTGAATGCCCAGTAATCTTTGTTTCTCGTCTTCGGGATTTCTCATAGGATAAGGATAATCTAGATAGTGATCTTGCACTAGCTCAAGATCTTTTTGGCTGTGTATAGCTTGTTTTTTGGCCATGAATTTACTTGGTGTAATATTGATACTAACCAAGAATTATCATATAAAATTTTTTAAGTCTAGCAGGGCTTGATTAAAATCTTTATTTTTAAACAAAAATGATCCGGAGACTAGCATATTTGCTCCAGCCTTTAATACCTTTTCTGCAGAAACTTGATTTATACCTCCGTCAACAGATATTAGTTTCTGGTTTTTTAGAGTAGTTTTGACATAATGTGATATAGTATTGATTTTTACTAAAGAATCACTGATAAAGCTTTGCCCTGCGTATCCTGGCTCTACGCTCATAATTAAGACTAAATCTGATAAGTCGATTAAATGCAATATCTCCCCAGCTTCTGTTGAAGGCTTAATAGAAATGCCGGCCATAGTATTTAAAGCTTTAATCGATTCTATAAGTAATTTCGGGTTTTTAGATGCTTCTGCATGAAATGTGAGTATATCTGCACCAGCCTCTATATATTCTTGGTATGCCTCATCGGGATTGCTAATCATTAGATGTACATCAAGAGGTAATTTGGTTCTACTTTTTATATATTTAATAATATTAGTGCCAAAAGTAATATTAGGAACAAAATGCCCATCCATTACATCAATATGAATATAATCGCATAAAGAGTTTTCTATTTTAGCTATTTCATCATCTAACTTCCCCAAATTTGCAGAGAGTATGGATACTGAAATAAAAACTTGTGACAACATAAATTCTTTTTTTGGTGGAGCCACGGGGAATCGAACCCCGGACCTTTTGAATGCCATTCAAACGCTCTACCAACTGAGCTATGACCCCTGGCGGAACAAACATACACTTTTTTATGAAATGACGCAAGGCTTAATAACATAAAATAGAGGAATTGCTCAAAACAGCTGTAGTATACTCTTTGACATTTTAAGTAAATATCGTATAATACTTTCTAATATTCAATTATTTTAAACTAGAGAAAATGAGTATAAATGTTTTATGGACTTAATAGGCGGCACAAGCGAATATACCGAAGAAGTTGGTCCAGGTAGCAATCAGACTCCTTTGCCAGAAAACCCTCTTGATGAGGTAACTACTATGGTGGAACTGGAACCAAATGCACGAGAAGATGAAAATAATCTTGGAAAGAGGGCCGTAAATGAGATAGAATTTGCCAAAGATGCTAAGTCTGAGGATAATGATGCAAGTTCTGGTGAACCGCTATTGAAAAAATCTTGCCCTAAAGCAGATGATGAGAATTGTCTAACTAGCGCAAAGATTGATACACAAAAAGTAAAAAAAGAGGCTCTAAAAAGTGATGAAGTAATACATCCAGTTTTAACTCCAGAACAACAAGAGAGTGTAAATAGAGCTTTGTTTAAAGCAATAGGGGCTAATAACATACCAGCAGTTATTGATTTAATTAAAAAACAAGGCGCTGATGTAAATACTGCAGATCGTTATGGCAAGACTGCTCTTATGGATGCTGCATATAAGGGGCATAATCCAATCACAGCGCTTCTTTTAGAAAGAGGCGCTGATGTAAATGCTGCAGATCGTTATGGCAAGACTGCTATTATGGAGGCTGCACATTACGGGCATGCCGAGACTACGCGCCTTCTGATTGATGCAGGCGCTGAAGTAAATGCTGCAGCGCATAATGGATGGACTGCTCTTATGGAATCTGCTGCATGGAACTGGCATACTAAAGTAGTCCAGCTTCTTTTAGAAAGAGGCGCTGATGTAAATGCTGCAGATCGTTATGGCAAGACTGCTCTTATGGAAGCTGCATCTAACCGGCATAATGAGATTACACGCATTCTGATTGCACACGGCGCTGATGCTGAGACTACCGCTATCAGACTGTTTTTCGCATGTGATGATAATGCGATAGAGCAACTCTGTCAGTTAGAAACAGGCAACATAGATAAACCTGAGAATATAGAAGTTCTAGTAGTTAGGGCAATTGCTAATATAATTGCACTCGCGCAGAATCTTAACTTTGATAGCATTAAGCAAGATTTTCGCGTGCAAAATAGAGAGAATTCTCAGCTTCTCCTAGCAGCTATAGATAAATGCGCAAATTTGCACGCAGCAGTGCGCCCCTAATAATTCTAAGACTTTTTATGTTCTCAAGTAAACTAGTAATGTTTTAGAGAGTAATTTAAATTTTTTACATATCGTCTACTTTAGCATATCT
>JANRMA010000179.1:0-3227 GCA_033762035.1 Rickettsiaceae bacterium | reverse complement strand
TCCCCTAATATTGCGACATTAGTGGGTTCGGTCCTTCAGTAGATTTTACTCTACCTTCAACCTGGCCATGGCTATATCACTCGGTTTCGGGTCTAATTTGTTAAACTTTGCGCCCTATTCAGACTCGCTTTCGCTACGCCTACACCTAACGGCTTAAGCTCGCTTAACAAACTAACTCGCTGACCCATTATACAAAAGGTACGCCGTCACGGATTAAATCCGCTTCGACTGCTTGTAAGCATTCGGTTTCAGGTGCTATTTCACTCCCCTCTCGGGGTTCTTTTCACCTTTCCTTCACAGTACTAGTTCACTATCGGTCACTAGAGAGTATTTAGGCTTGGAGGGTGGTCCCCCCATGTTCAAACAGGATTTCACGTGTCCCGCTTTACTCAAGGACTTTAACTATTTTACTTATACGGGGCTATCACCCTCTACGGCTAACTTTTCCATGTTATTCTAATTGATTCATTAAAGCCACTGGCCTGGTCCGCGTTCGCTCGTCACTACTAGCGGAATCTCGGTTGATGTCTTTTCCTCCAGGTACTTAGATATTTCAGTTCCCTGGGTTTGCTTTCTTAGACTATTTATTCATCTAAGAATACCTATAAATAGGTGGGTTTCCCCATTCGGAAATCTCCGGATCACGGTTTATTCGCAACTCCCCGAAGCTTATCGCAGCGTATTACGTCCTTCTTCGCCTTCTAATGCCTAGGCATCCACCAAATGCTCTTTGTTATTTATTTCTTGTTTTTTAAGAACAATGCTGCATACAGAACTAATTCTGTAGCAGTATCCAACTCGTCCGCATAACCATTTCTGATTATTTAAACGGTGTTGGGATAATATTAATTTATAATATTAAAAATTTGTCTTCATTCACTATTTTAACATCTGCAGCTCTTGCGTGCTGCGTAGTAGGTTTATATACAGTTTTATAATCCATGTCAACAGACTTTTTTATAAAAAAGAGAAATTTCTTGTTTTTTTTATTTTTTTGTCTGCTAGGACTTTATTTTGCCTGGGCACTAGAACAAAATTTCTAGCGTTATGAGTAAAAAAATTTGCTGGGCTAATTTTCTTTAGATTGTGAGTGTTGCTATTAAATTAATTAGATCAAAATAGGGTATTAAGAGCCCTTACTAGCATTAAATCGAAACTTAGATAAAGATTTAAGCCCATAGCACGCAAGCTATAGTTGATATATTACAATAGATTTGGTAAAATTTACCGAGTTTTGTAGGTTCATTTCTCTGACATAGAAAATTTACTATTATCAGATAACTCGATTTCTCCCTGCGCTTCCGCTCTAACAACCAAACTACGAATCTTGTTTTTGTTTTGATCAAATAAAGCTAAGCTATTTTTGGTTAATTTATTATCTGGCGCTGTATGCATAGACATAGGATTCACATGCTTGCCATTTACAAGTACTTCAAAATGACAGTGAGGTCCTGTAGCTCTTCCAGTATTTCCAACATAAGCTATTATCTGGCCTTGTTTTACTTTTGAGCCTATTTTAAGATTAGATGCAAACTTTGATGCATGAGCGTAAACAGTAGAAACTGCTGCATTGTGCTTGATTTTCACAAGGTTGCCGTATGCGCCTCTATATCCTATCTCTTTTATAATTCCATCGCCCGCTGCAAGAATGGGCGTACCCCTTGGAGCAGAAAAATCAACTCCCTTATGCATTTGAGTAAATCCATGCACTGGGTGATATCTTTTGCCAAATTTTGAAGATATTCGGGATGAATTTATAGGAGTCCTAAGCAAGCTTCTTTTAGCACTTTGTCCATTTTCAGAGTAATATTCACCTGTATGATTTTTATCTAATTTAAAAAAATATATTTCGTGTTTTTGCCCAGAAAGATTAAGCAATGCATAAAGCACTTTACCATTGTTAATAAATCTACCATCATCTGAATAGATTTTTTCAGAAAGCACTTTAATGGAGTCGCCATTTTTAATTTGTCTCTGAAAATCTATTTTGTGACTATACGCATTTATAATTTCTTGAACATTCTTAGAGCTTACACCACTCGCAATTAATGAGGAGGCGAAAGAGCCATCTATAGGAATGGTATTTAGCGCGCAGCGTATAACTAATTTAGCCTTAACCTCATCTGCAATAAATAGACCTCCATCTCTCGCAATAATAATATTTCTACCGTCAGAAAGGCTAATATTCAGTTTTTTGAGAATATATTCATCTAATAGCTCGGGATTTTCGTCGTCTGAAGCTGTTGGGGAATTTATATAATCACAAGAAATAATATCGCCAGGTTTCAAGTGTGTCTTGATCTTAGCATTCTTCAAGGACTTCATTATTAAATCTATATCAGCGTTAGATATTCTTTGTTCCACTAAAATTTTCTTTAGTGTGTCACCTTTTTTGACATGAATTTCTGCTAATAATTCTTCGTCATCAAAGCCCATTAGAGAGGGCGAATAAATATCTAGCGAAATTCTACTAGAAATAAAATTGCGCACTGAAAAAGAAATAATACATACAAAGCAGAGCACTAAAATGGTTGCAATAGATAAGCTAGCTAGCTTAACTCTGAATGTAGCCACTCTTGCTTCATAGAGGTTTTGAATTTTATCCATATATCTTACCTAAATGAGTTTACCATTATACTAGACGATAAGATTATCTGCATATTTTTTTAAAACTAAAGTCAAAAAAATATTTTGAATAGTGCAATAGATCCTCAATACTGATATTATGCAGATGGTGGCTTGGGCCGGAATCGAACCGGCGACACAAGGATTTTCAGTCCTTTGCTCTACCAACTGAGCTACCAAGCCAGCTATAATAAACTAGCAAATTTTGTACTGATTGACATTTATATAGTACTTAAATGAAGCTGTCTAGCTTTTTTTCTAATTATGATTGCGTATATAAAATTAATGAAGATTTTTTTTAAGTAAATTGCATACATTTAAGTAGGCAACTATAAAATAGAGGGTTAGTGTTAGGGCTTATACGTCATCACTTCGGTAGGATGTTTTTGAAAAATTCGCAAATAGCAAAAGTTTTAGGGGTTAAAACCTATGTTATAAAAAAAGTCTTTTACAAATATATAATTAAGTATAAATCAAATAAATAAAAAATAATTGATAAAAATTGCTTGACTAGAAGATAGATATTGTCTATTCTCTTCTCTTAGAAGCATCATTTGGAGATTTATACTCCTAATAAATATGTAGTCAAAAAAATAATCATA
>JANRMA010000178.1:0-3831 GCA_033762035.1 Rickettsiaceae bacterium | reverse complement strand
TGTTGAACCTAACGGCAATTTAACTGATTCTAGATTTTATAAGCTTCATGAATATATAGATAGCGATAGTTTAATAATATTCAACGATTCTCAGGTAATTAAGGCTTTTATCACGCTTTACAAAAACGATAAAGAGATTGGCATCAATCTAAATAAGCCTCTGACTGAAAGAATATGGAGCGGCTTTGCAAAACCTGCTCGTAAATTAGAAATTGGAGATGCATTTGAATTCGGGGATCATAAAATCATTATTAAACAAAAAAATGAAGATGGGTCTATAGATTTAGAATTTGATCTTGCTGGACAAATATCAGTATATGATTTTTTAGAGATTTACGGCGCAACTCCTCTTCCTCCTTATATCAGAGACGGTAAGGCTGATTTTAGCGACCAAGACTCCTATCAGACTATTTATTCAAAAATCCCTGGCTCTGTAGCAGCCCCTACTGCTGGTATACATTTTTCCGATAATGTATTTGTTAATTTACAAAAAAAGGGTGTAGATTTTAGTTTTGTTACTTTGCATGTGGGTGCGGGCACTTATCTTCCAATTAAAGATTCAATAGAAAGCCACAAAATGCATAGTGAATTTGGAGAAATATCGGATGAATCTGCAGATAAAATAAAGGAAGCAAAAAAATTGGGCAAAAAAATCATTGCTGTAGGAACTTCTACTCTAAGAATATTAGAATCTTCAGCTATGGAGGGTGGATTTATTAAGCCAGGTAAATGTGAGACGGATATTTTTATTAAACCAGGGTTTGAATTTAAAGTAGTAGATAGGTTAATAACAAATTTTCACTTGCCGCGCTCTACCCTAATGCTTTTGGTATCTGCTTTTGCAGGTTACGACAATATACGCAAAGCGTATAACCACTCTATTAAAAATCGCTATAGATTTTTAAGCTACGGAGACTCTATGTTACTTACTAAAAAAGATTCTTTATGACTATCCCATTTAAAATCTCATCTAAGCATAAAAAATCTAGAGTTGGTATTATCTCTACCGCTCACGGCGATATTAAGACTCCCGCTTTTATGCCAGTAGGCACAAGGGGTACTGTTAAAGCTATGACTCCAGAATTCGTAAAAGAAACTGGCGCTGATGTTATTTTAGGCAATACATATCATCTTATGCTAAAACCAGGCGCAGAGCTTGTAGCAAAAGCAGGAGGCCTTCATAAAATGATGAACTGGGATAAGCCAATACTTACAGATTCAGGAGGTTTTCAGGTGATGTCTTTAAGTTTGCTTAGAAAAATCACGGAAGAAGGGGTTATGTTTAATTCCCATATAGACGGTAGCAAACATATGCTTTCCCCTGAGCAATCTACTCAAATTCAGCATTTACTTGATGCAAATATTACTATGGCTTTTGATGAATGCACCCCATACCCTGCAACACATAAAGAAGCAGAAATTTCTATGGAGCTGACGAATAGATGGGCCCAAAGATCTCGTAATAGTTTTATCCAAAGAGATGGTTATGGCCAATTTGGTATTATTCAAGGTAGTGTCTATAAAGACTTAAGAGAAAGATCTGCAAATTTTATAACCTCTCTAGATTTTGATGGATATGCTATAGGGGGACTTGCAGTAGGAGAAGGATTTAACTTAATGATAGAAGTATTAGAATATGCGCCGGACTTATTGCCAGAAAATAAGCCAAGATATTTGATGGGGGTAGGCAAGCCATTAGATATTATAGAAGCAGTAAGAAGGGGCGTTGATATGTTTGATTGCGTAATCCCTACAAGATCTGGTAGAAATGGCCAAGCTTTTACAGTAGAAGGCACAATAAATATAAGGAATCAGAAATATAAAGAAGATTTTACACCTCTTCAAGACAAATGCCTATGTTATACTTGTACAAACTATACTAAGGCTTATATACATCATTTAGTCAAAGTAGGCGAAATCTTAGGCGCAATATTAATGACAAACCATAATTTACATTATTTTCAAAATTTAATGCAAAGGCTAAGGGAGTATATTGCAGAAGGTAGAGATTTCGATTTTACAACATAATTTAAAAATATGAGAGTTTTAGGCATAGACCCAGGTTTAAATAATACAGGATTTGCAGTTCTTGAGCAAAACCCTAAGTCTAATATTATCGTGCAAATAAAAAGCGGTGTTATTAAATCTGCAGGAACGCTCCATGTTTCCCAAAAATTATATAATATTTTTTATAATTTAGATGAAATAATTACCGAATATCAACCTTCTTGCGTTGCTATAGAAGAAATTTTTGTAAATAGCAATTCAAAAACCTCTTTATCTTTGGGCTTTGCAAGAGGGGCAATCCTTACTTCAATCGGTAAACATAGTCTTAAAACTATAGATCTTGCCCCTAATAAAGTTAAAAAAACAATAGTAGGATATGGAAAGGCTCATAAAGACCAATTACAAAAAATGCTTAGTTTTGTTATTCCTGGTATATATTTCAGATCCGGAGATGAAGCTGATGCAATAGCAATAGCATATGCAGGCCTTGTACTTCATTAGCTTGATTAGTATTGCTATATTTAAGTATGCTAACAATTTGACATTTGTATTTGATGTATAATACAAGAGCTTGCAAAATAAAATAAATTCTTATATTAATGCTATTTTTAATTATACTCAAACAAGATTATGTCTAATATTTTTTTCTTACCAAGCCTTATGCAACAAGCAAAGAAAACCAAAAATAGTTTTTTTAACGAAGGCGTAGAGTTGCTTAACAGCAATCAATATAAAAGCGCCTTAGGATGTTTTATGCAAATATTGAATTGGCATGATAATTTAAGCCCCGAATTAGATCCTAGAGAAGAAATATGGATTGATGATGACTATGCACAAGTGCATCATAACATAGGCAGGGCATATCAATGCTTATACAAGCATAAAAATGCGATAGAGCATTTTGATAAAGCAATAAAACTAAACAAGAATGATCCGGAAACATACCTTTGTAAAGGTTGTTCGCTAACTATATTAGGAAACTATGAAGATGCTATTATGAATTATAATAAAGCTATAGAACTCGATATAAATAATCTAGATGCCTACTATCTGAAGGGATCCTTGCTTGCAAATTTACATATACACGCAGATGCGGTAGGATTTTTTGATAAAGCTATAGAACTTGATCCTGACATGAAAGAAGCTTACTCTATAAAACATAACGCACTTATCGAATTATACAGCCATGAAGATGCTATAAAATGTTTTGATAGAGTTATAGACCTCAATCCTCGTCATACACAAACTTACATTCAGAAAGGATACTCTCTTGTGTCTTTAGATAGATACGAAGAGGCAATAAACTGCTTTGATAAAGCAATAGAAATCGACCCATCTATCAAACAAACTTACTTTATGAAGCACTATGCACTTATAGAATTAGGAAGGCATGAAGATGCTATTATGTCATATGATCAGACTATAGAATTAGATGCAAATAACGTAGATGCCTACTATCTAAAGGGGGTTTTGCTTTTCAATCTACATAGGCATAAAGATGCTATAGAATGTTTTGATAAAGCAATAGAGCTAGATCCTGGCATAAAAGATGTTTACTTGATCAAACACCATGCACTTATAGCATCTGGAGAGCATGAAGCTGCTATAAGATGTTTTGATGAATTGATAGAATTAGATCCTGCTAATATACAAACTTACATTTATAAAGGATGCTCCCTTTTTTATTTAAAGAGACAAGAAGAGGCAATCAAGTGTTTTGATAAAGCAATAGAGCTTGATCCTACCAAGCTGGAGGCTTACTTATACAAGGAGTATACTCTGGCTTCTTTAAATAGACACGATGAAGCCCTAGGGTATTGCGAT
>JANRMA010000177.1:0-12455 GCA_033762035.1 Rickettsiaceae bacterium | reverse complement strand
ATTCCAGATACTACTAGCCTGCCCTTTAATTTGATAATTGCATCTATAATATCTGTAAAATCATTTGGCATATTACTAGTAAGTAATTTGATTGCTCTGGCCTCTTGCTGTATTACTTCTATTCCTGTTTGCAGATGATTTCTCATTACTTTATCCCATAATATTCTAAAAAAACTTATATCTGATAGGTAAGCTTATGTCGACTATTAATAAAATAAAAAAAGGAAAAACAAGTTATTAATATGGCCACTTTGCTTATTCCAATCAAAAGTGGTTATCCGCTCGCCTGCTTTGGTGATTCCTAAACTGCAGTGGGAATCTAGTCTTCCAAATTTCCTGGATCCCCTTTTACAAGGGGATGACAAGAAGGAGTTGTCATTCCTAAGCTGCGGCGGGAATCTAGAATAAATATCTCCTGAACCCCCTCTTTCGGAGGGGGCGACAAAAGAAAGTGATTATTCCTATATAGGTTATACTATAAAGAAACTCTAATACCAGCAGTAACGTTATGACTTGCTAAGTTATAGTTACATTTGAAGGATTCACCTTCTTCATCTTTAATTTTATTTAATTTACCATAATTAGCATAAGTATAAGCTACATCAAACTTTACTGTATCACTAACATTGAAACTTGCTCCAGTCGTAAGAAGGTAAGAAAAATTATTTTGCTTTTTCCATTTAAATGAACCTTCTTCTGTGCTATTGAATTTGATTCCAAGTACTTTTATTTCTTCCTCAGTTTTATATTTTGCTTTAGCAGATACTTGGCTCATACCTAATCCTGCTCCTACGAAAAATTTACCTGCTCCAAAATCATATGCATCAACTAAACCTTTAAGCGTGATAGAAGTGATTGTTGGGGTCACTGCTATTGTGCTGGTGATTTTTTGAAAGCCACCTACTTCAAGGGACTGAGTACCTTTTTGAGTTGTACCAAAATGATTAGAAAGTACAAGCTCGGATCTGATATTATCTGTTAGATAGTAACCAACACCTAAGGCACCAACAATATTATTCTTAATCTTAGTCTGAGTTTTTACTTTAGAATTAACGATTAAATCTTCATCATTAATATCTTTAAACTTAAGTGTTTGCTTAGGAAGGTAAGATAATCCAGCATCTGCTCTCAAATAAAATGTTCCTTCATTTGCAAATGAGGAGGTTGCAAGTGTTGCAGCGGCAACCGCGGTAAGTAATTTGTTCATAATAAATATCCTTAAATTTAGTTTATATCCAATAAGATTGTCTACACATTTCTTATTGGTTGTCCGGGTATTATACTATAATTTTTATTAAAAGCAATAATAAAATGCAAATTTTTTATATTTAATTATATTCTTTATAAAATTTAATATTTTAATACTTATTTATATACAGTGCTTTAAAGCTCGGTACCAAATGACGTATACCTCTTACACGCCTATCTAGAATCAGAACTGCTAGATGCGGAAGAAGGAACTTGACTATTAAAGCGCTATATAGTATAATCTTAGGCAATTTAAAATCGCATTATAAGAGGCGGGCTTTGCTCGCCTTTTTTGTTATTAAAAAGAAAATATTTGATTTGAGCGAGTTAATGAACTTATCTACCATTGAACAAGAAATATATAATCTATTGAGCCCATCTGCTTTAGCTATGGGCTATGAAATAGTACGCCTTAAATTTTCTGGCTCAACTAGAAAAGTGTTAGAAGTTTCTATAGATAAATTAGATTTAAGCGGAGTTACAATCAAAGACTGTAGGGATGCTACAACTCAGTTTTCTGCCCTATTAGACGTTGAAGATATAATTAAAGATAAATATTTCCTAGAAATATCTTCTGCCGGCCTAGAAAGGCCATTAAATAACCTAAACGATTTTCAGAGATTTATCGGTCAAAAAGCGCAAGTGAAATTAAATCATGCACACGAAGGATCTAGAAATTTTCAAATAGAGATTTTAGAAGTATTAGATAATAAAATATTAGTGCGCCTTACTAACAATAAAGAACTTACACTAGAATTTAGTGAAATTAAAAGCGCAAAACTAATATTTACAGAAGAGATGTTCAGAGAAAGTTTAGCAAAGTCTAATTTAAAAAATATACAACAAGAAGAAAAAGATAATGAATTATCAGAAAATAACACGGAGAGTAATTAATGTTAAACAAAGGTAGTGCTGAAATTATATTAATCGCAGAAACAGTGGCAAGAGAAAAAGGTATCACAATGGATGTAGTACTTTCTTCTATGGAAGATGCGATTGCATCAGCTGGTAAAAGAAAATACGGATTTGAGCTCAATATAAAAGCAGAAATTAATCAAAAAACTGGCGAAATTAGGCTTTTTAAAGCTATGGAAGTAGTAGAGCAAGTTGAAAATATAATAACAGAAATATCATTAAAAGATGCTATTGAGAGAGACCCAAATTCTGAAATTGGATCTTTTGTACTCGAACTATTACCCCCTATCGATCTTGGAAGAGTTGCAGCGCAAGTAGCCAAAAATGTGATAGTTCAAAAAGTCAAGGACGCTGAAAGAGAGAAACAATACGAAGATTTCAAAGATAGAGTTGGCGAGATAATGAGCGGAATTGTTAAAAGGGTTGAATTTGGCGAAATAGTAGTAGATCTAGGCCGTACAGAGGCTGTAATTAAAAAAGATCAGCAAATCAAAACGGAAGTTTTTAAGATTAATGATAGAATCAAAGCATATGTCAAAGAAGTTTCAAGAACTACAAAAGGACCGCAAATTTTTCTTTCTAGATCTGACAATAATTTCCTTGCAAAACTTATGGCACTTGAAACTCCAGAAATTTATGAAGGTCAAATTGAAATTAGAGCTGTAGCTAGAGATAGTGGATCCAAAGCCAAAGTAGCAGTATATGCAAGTGATACGGGCATTGATCCTGTAGGATCCTGTATTGGGATGAAAGGTAGCAGAATTAAGGCAGTTACTAATGAGCTTGGCGGCGAAAAGATCGATGTGATATTATGGAGCAAAGACCCGGCGCAATATATAGTAAATGCAATGTCCCCAGCGGAGATAAGTAAAGTTATTATTCATGAAGATAGGCAAGCAGCAGAAATTATAGTTCCTTTAGAGCAATTTAGCATAGCAATAGGTAGAAGAGGGCAGAATGTACGCTTGGCTTCCCAGTTAACTGGTTGGCACATAGAAGTAATGACAGAAGATCAGGAATCTACCAAAAGAGCTACCGAATTTACAAATACAACTGAGTTATTTATGAATAATCTAGAAGTAGAAGAAGTGATGGCTCAATTACTTGCAGCAGAAGGTTACTATTCTATGGAACAAATAGCTCTTGCAGATATTGCAACTCTTGAATCTATTGAAGGTTTTGATAAAGCTACAGCCGAGGAGTTAAAATCAAGAGCTGAACAATATATTAATAAGAAAAATACACACCTACTAGAGCAACTAGAATATTTAGGTGTAGAGCAAGAGTTATTAGATACATTAAGCATTTCTTTAGAGCAACTTATTAGACTTGCTGAAAGTGGCATTAAAACCATGGAAGACCTTGCCGAGTTAACTCCCCGTGATTTTAGAGAAATATTACCAGAACTCAAGGTGGATAATTCGGAAATAGAATTTGTGCTTGAGATTGCTAGATCACGAGTTAAAGAGTAATATATTTTGGTATTATAATTTGTCAGTTACCATGCCCAAATATTATTCTTGTCAAATAAGTAATATATCTTGCAGTAAGGAACAATTATTTAGGTTTGTTCTGGCCCCGAATGGGAATTTATGTATAGATACAGATTTTAATTTACCAGGGCAAGTTTTACTAGTCTCTAAAGATGAAAATTTAACAAATACATGGCTATCTTCTAGCTATCTGTCTAATTATTTTAATTGCTCTTTAGAGAAGGAAAAGGTAATAGAATATTTATTGAATTTTTTTAGTAATAAAATACTTTCGTTACTTGCACTTGCAAAAAAATCAGGAGCAGTATATATTGGTAAATCAGAAGTTAGACGAGCAATAAAAAAATTTGCACACAAAAATAAAGAATGTTCGTTAATTATTCAGGCCCGTGATGCAAGTCTGCAAGAGAAATTTCAATGTGGTATATATGAAATAATAGAGATCTTTTCTTCCGAAAAGCTTTCTATGATTTTAGGAAAAAACATGGTAAAATATGTTTGCCTATTTGGTAATTTTGCAAATAAAATACTTGAATTCTACAAAGAATATAAATTTTTTAATAAACAAAGATGATAGAAGAAAATAACAATCAAGATAAACCCAAAAAATTGACTCTTACAACTAATAAACTTAGTTTGTCTAAGACATTAGACCCCGGCCCTTTGCGCAAAACTTATATTTCTGGTAAAGCAAGCACTGTAGCTGTTGAAGTAAAAAGAAGTCAGCCTGGAGGGGGATCATTACTAACAAGAAATTTATCATCCTCAAATTATCAATCTGATGAAAAACTCGAAGATGGGGCTGTAAATACTAAACTTAACTTACTCAGAAGAGCCGCAGAAGATGCAAAACAAAGAGAGGAAGAAAAATTACGCAAAGCATCTGCATCTTTCGTAGAAGAAAATAACCATAGTAATACAGAAGAGAAAAAACCATCTCAGCAACAAACTACAGAATCAATTTCTGAAAATAACCCAGATCCTACGGATGCAGCAAATAAGAATAAATTTCTAAAACCGGTGCATAAAAAAATACCAGGAGAAGAAGATGAAAAAGTTGTTACTAAGGAAATAGAGAAAACTCCGATAAAATCTAAATGGATAGAACCCAAGAAGCTACGTAAAAATGATATTTATGGAATGTTAGAGCATGAGGGAGATGGCGAAAATATAAGGTCAAAACCCCGAAGCCTTGCGTCCATAAAGCGCGCAAGGGAAAAAGAAAGGCGCAAACAGGAGGTAAAACAAGAAAAATTATATCGAGAAATAATTATACCAGAAGTAATTACAGTAGGTGAGCTTGCCAATAGATTAACCGAAAGAGTTGCAGATGTGATTAAAGAGTTAATGAAACTAGGAATGATAGCTAACGCAAACCAGAATATTGATGCTGATACCGCAGAGATTATAGTAGAAACTATGGGTCATAAATGTAAAAGAGTACAAGAGTCTGATGTAGAAAACTCAATGATATACGAAGAAGATTTGGAAGAAGATAAAACAACTAGAGCTCCAGTTGTAACTGTAATGGGGCACGTAGATCATGGTAAGACTTCTTTGCTAGATGCATTAAAATCTACAGATGTAGCTGCCAAAGAGGCCGGCGGCATTACTCAGCACATAGGTGCCTATAGAGTAAATCTTCCCTCTCAAAAAAGCATCACATTTTTAGACACTCCAGGCCACGAGGCTTTTACCGAAATGAGGAGCAGAGGTGCAAAAATTACCGATATAGTTGTGCTAGTAGTGGCAGCAGACGATGGGATAATGACCCAAACTATTGAGGCTATAAATCATGCTAAAGCTGCAAATGTTCCTATTATTGTTGCGGTCAATAAAATTGATAAACCAGATGCCAATATTGAAAAAGTTAAAAACGAATTATTAAGTCATAATCTGGTGCCTGAAGAATTTGGTGGCGAGGTAATAGTAATACCAGTATCAGCTAAGCAAAGAATTAATTTAGATAAATTAGAAGAAGCAATTTTGCTAGTTGCAGAAATGGCTGAATTAAAAGCCAATGCTAATGTATCTGGATCTGGTGCGGTTATTGAATCTAGAATAGATAAAGGAAGAGGAGTAATAGCAACATTATTAGTTACAAGAGGAACGCTCAAAAAAGGGGATTTAATAGTTGCAGGCTCAAGCTACGGTAAAATCAAAAAAATGATGAACGATAAAGGACAAGAAATATCAGAATGTTCTCCTTCTATGCCAGCGGAAATATGGGGTTTAGATGCGGCTCCTAATGCTGGAGAGTCTTTTGCTGTGGTACAAACCGAAAAACAAGCAAGGGACATTACCGAATATAGGCTGAAAAAATTACAACAAAAAAGAGCAGATAAGGTACAAAAAACAAGCTTAGATGAAATGTTTCTTAAAGCTACTGGCGAGGGAGGCATTAAGGAATTTGCTTTAATTATAAAAACAGATGTACATGGATCCTTAGAAGCAATAAATAATAGTCTTTCTAAAATTCCTAGCAAAGATGTAAGGATCAAGATTATTCATGAGGCAGTAGGAGCTATTACTGAATCTGACGTATCTCTAGCATCTGCATCAAAAGCTATGATACTAGGTTTTAATGTTAGAGCAGCTACCAATGTTCAAGCAGCCGCCGAAAAAGAGGCCGTGAATATCAAATATTATTCTATTATCTATAATTTATTAGATGATGTGAAATCTATAATAGTAGATATGCTACCTCCTATTATAAGAGAGGAATATATTGGCAGCGTCGATGTAAGACAAGTCTTTAATATCACTAAAGTTGGTAAAGTTGCAGGTAGCTATGTAACACGCGGAATTATTAAACGCGGTGCAGGTATGCGCCTTATTAGGGATAATATTGTAATACACGAAGGTAAGCTTAAAACTCTTAAAAGATTTAAAGATGATGTTAAAGAAGTAAAAGAAAATTATGAATGCGGTATTGCCTTTGAAAATTATGAAGATATTAGAGAAGGAGATAAAGTAGAAGTTTTCGAAATCATTAAAGAAAAAAGAACCTTATAATACTAATTGATATAAATAGAGTAAAATAATGTATAATGCAGAGCAATCCGGCAGACAAAAGAAAGTTGCAGAGCTTATAAAACATAGTCTTGCTAATATTTTTGCAAGAAAAAGGGGGTTGCATATTAACCTTATTACAAATAACATTACTATTACTAATGTTAAAATGTCTTCGGACTTAAAATATGCTCATTGTTACTTCCTTCCGTTTACTGGCTCTAACTTAGATGCTGAATCTTTGCTATCTGCTTTATCATTATCCAGACATGCTATTCGCCAGCAAGTTACAGAAGCGGTAAAACTCAAATATTCTCCTGATATAAGATTTTATCATGATTTAGGCGCAGAAAATGCTATGGAAGTGGAGTCTACCCTTACAAAATTATCATTGTCAGATCACGCTTAAGCTCAGAAACTATATAATTATTCCATTGCGCTAATTTTAGAACGCAGCAGCTTACGCAAGTTTAATACTCAGCTTATAACCCTCTATCTCAGATTCGCTATAGTGGACATATTTTTCTAAATCACCCCCTAACTCAGATAAAGTTTGGTCTTGAATTAGTTCTTGAAAGGAAGAGATCGCCTCCTGAAGCACTAAAGACTCTGTGTTAATAGAAACTTTTATCCTATCAGATATATTGAAATTAGCCTCCTTTCTTAATGACTGTATCAGTCTTATTACATCTCTTGCGTAACCTTCTTGCATAAGAGATGCGGAAATATTACCATCTAATATTACTATACCCTGGTTTGAATTTAGAGATCTAGCATACATATTTTCTAACTGAGACCTTGGCACTAAATTGATAGTACATTCCTCTGGATCTAATTCTTCCTGCGCTATTATAATTTTATCATTTTCCTTGCGCCACAATCCTTGTTTTGCACAAGTAATTATTTCCTTCATTTTGGCGGGTAATTTTTTGCCCAATAATTGGAAATTAATATTTAATTTAAAGTCTGCATATTCATTTAGATTCTCAAGAAATTCAATCTTCTTAACATTTAGCTCGTCTTTTATAATTTCTTGAAATTGTTTTATCGGAGTCGAATGATTCATAATTACTTTAACTAAAGCAAGAGGCTGCCTTACTCTAAGATTATTTTCATTCCGCACGAATAAGGCCGCCGTGCATATTTCTCTTACTATATCCATATTGCGGACTAATTCTTCGTCTAGACTCATCAAGGAATAATCAGGAAAATCTTGTAAATGAACACTAGACTCTACATCATAATTTTGACCGTAAATACCGATATATATTTCTTCCATTATTATAGGAAGCAAAGGAGAGGAGCTTCTTGCAATATGATCCAAACATGTAAAAAGTGTATTATATGCTTGGGTTTTATCCTGATTAATATCAGATTGCCAAAAGCGAGGCCTACTTCTGCGAATATACCAATTATTTAGTACTTCTATAAAGCTAGATAATTCCTTGTAGGATCTTTGAATATCGTAATCTGCTAAAGCTAGATCTATAGATTCCAATGTTATTTTTAATTTACTGAGTATATATCTATCTAAAATATTAGAAGAATTATATGATATTTCCGGCTTCACTTTGTCTATATTAGCATATATTGTAAAAAAGTGATAAGCATTCCAAATAGGCTTTACATAAAGCCTTAAAGTTTCATAAACCATTTTTCCTTCTTTATCTATAAGAAGCTCTTGCCCTTTCGTTACATTAGAAGAAAGCATGGTAAATCTTGTGCTATCAGCGCCATATTTTTCAAAAAGTTCTAATGGATCTGCAAAATTATTAAGCCTTTTAGATAATTTTTGACCAGAGGAGTCTAAAATTACCCCGTGACAAATACAATTTAAAAATGGCGGCCTATCGAATAAAGCAGTTGATAAAATCATTAAAGTATAAAACCAGCCCCGCACTTGTGCGGTATATTCTACTATGAAATCTGCAGGAAAATGGCCTTCAAACCATTCCTTATTTTCAAAAGGATAGTGAGCTTGTCCATAAGGCATAGAGCCGCTTTCAAACCAACAGTCAAAAACATCTTCGCATCTAACCATACTAGACTTACCAGTAGGGTCATCCGGATTAGGTCTTACAAGACTATCTATAAAAGGCCTGTGTAAATCCGTAATTTCTACGCAAAAATCTTTTTCTAGCTCCGCTATAGATCCATAAACATCTATTCTAGGATATTTCGGATCATTCGACTTCCAAATAGGAATAGGAGTGCCCCAAAATCTATTTCTACTAATAGACCAATCTCTTGCATTTTCTAACCATTTGCCAAACATACCTTCTTTAATATGAAAGGGCATCCAGTTAATTTGCTGATTTAATTCTACCATTCTGTCTTTTATACTAGTAACTTTGACATACCAAGAAGGTACTGCCTTATAAATAAGGGGAGTGTCAGTCCTCCAGCAATGGGGATAATTATGTAAATATTGCTCCGTAGAAATCCAGGAGCCTTCTATCTTTAATTTTTTTATAATTTCATCTATAGCATCAAATACCAATAAACCTTCGAAATCAGAAATTTCTGATGTAAATCTTCCTCCATTATCTACCGGGCAAACTAATTCTATATTATTTTCTGCGCATATTAATTGGTCGTCTTCGCCGAATCCTGGTGCAATATGGACAACGCCAGTGCCCTCGCCTTCTAATACAAAATCTCCAACAAGGATTTTAAATGCATTTTTATGATTGTCAAAGTAGTTGAATATTGGCTGATAATTTAAGTCTTCTAGCATTTCGCCTTTAAAGCTACAAATAATATCTTCTTGCTGAGCACCTATTTTCTCTAGATATTTATTTGCACAAAATAATGCCATTATATAACAAATTTTACCCAGTTTTACAGCTACATACTCAATATCTCTTCCTATAGCAAGAGCTAAGTTAGCAGGCAGAGTCCAGGGGGTTGTTGTCCATGCTAGAATTTTATATTCTTCATACTCGCCTTTAATAAACTTCGGGCTATCCTTTATTTTAAAGCTTACAGTAATTGCTTTATCTGCTCTTTGTCTATAAGAATTATCTAGCCTTGTTTCAAAATTAGACAAAGGTGTTTGGCAAGCCCATGAGTAAGGCATTACTCTCATGGATTCGTATAATAAGCCCTTTTTATATAATTCTTTAAAGGCCCAAATCACAGATTCCATAAAATTCTTGTCCATAGTTTTATAAGAATTGTTGAAATCTACCCATCTAGCTTGGCGAGTAACGTATTTTTCCCAAGAGCCTGCATATTTCATAACAGAAGATCTGCAATGATCATTAAATTTATCTATTCCAAATTCATTAATCTGAGCCCTTCCGGATATATTTAATTCTTTTTCTGCCCCCATTTCTGCAGGAAGACCGTGACAGTCCCACCCGAATCTTCTTTCTACTTTTTTACCTTTTATAGTTTGATATCTAGCTATAGTATCTTTGATAAAACCTGTAAGAAGATGGCCGTAATGAGGAAGGCCATTTGCAAATGGCGGTCCGTCGTAAAAAACAAATTCCTCTTGATTTAAGGGTTTATTTGGATTATTGACGGAGCGCTCAAAAACATTATTTTGCCGCCAATATTTAATAATTTTTTCTTCGATCTTAGCAAAATCCGGACTAGATTCAACTACTGGATAAAATGATTTCTGCATTTAATTGATTACGTTATTTATTATGTCTATTTAACTAACAATCTTATAAACGGAATTTTCTCTAAAATCAAGCTAGGTTTGTACCTGGATAATTTTAAGGTATTTTCTATAGAAGTATCTATACAAACCTTAGTTTCTTCAATGTTATTAGTTATGGCATAATTATGTAAAGACTTTGTATAAACATTAAATAATAAGATTCTTTTGGAGTAATAATTAAAATCTAAACTTTTATCCCCAGCCAAACGCCATATCACATCAGATGTTCTAAATTTTATTTTATAGAAAATTTGAATACCTTGTAGAGTTTTATAATAGTTATGTAGCATACGTGCAAAAATTGGGCCTTGGCTAGTTACTCTTAAGTATAAAGATAATTTAATTTTTTCTGTTACTGATTTAATATTTAAAATCTCCTGATTTGATGTCAGTTTATTATCTAACGTCTCCTCAATGGATTTTATAACATCAGTTAGTCCAAAATAAAAATCTGCAATATAACCCTTTGGGTGATGATAGATTTGCGTAGATACTTTATCTAATGTTGCCTGGTTAATGCCAAATAGTGACGAAGCTTCAATAAAAGCCTCTAGAAATTCAGTTTTATAATCTATGTGCATTTTTTATATTTCATCATCATATGTCCTCTAAAAGAATATTAGGTTTTTATATTATAGCAAGAGTGAATTATGGGGAAAATGCTTTCAAATACAGCATCATAGGGCTTCTTTAGTGAATCTACACTAGATAGCATAAATTATAAATATATTTTAGGTGTATCCTATAGACTCCTTATGACAAAATAAACACTTGCTTGAGGTTTATTACCATCATATTTGTAATTACAATGCAATTTAAATTTCAAAGATGTAGGATTGTTAATTATAAGCTCAAATACTTGCCTACATGAAGCTGATCAAATTTATTTTTAAGACTACTGATGGCTTAGAAATATATCTTATTGGTTTTTTTATATGCGCCCTTCTTTCTGCTATTGAAATAAATTTCAAGCCATATTTTATTAAAAAAATAGTTGATGAAGCGTCGCTTTTTAGATTAACAAATTTTTCATTTAATGCTGGTGTCTATCTCTTCCTCCAAATAATGGGTGTTTTAGTGTTTTGTGCATCGGATTTTTTAGGTACTTTATTTCACTCTGAGTACAGAAGGAGAATTCCTCATATTTTCCTAAAAACAATTACAGAGTTCCCTTACGAATTCTACCAAAAAAACATGGCGGGTAGTATAACTGCAAAAATTACAGATGCATTTAATACGATATTTGTATTAATTCATAGAACAATAACTATATTTGCTACATTTTTTTTAACTATAATTATTGCACTTATAATGCTTGCGCAGATAAATACTCGTATCTCAATGATTGCATTATTATGGGTAATATTCTATATAAGCCTATCTGTATTTTTCTTTAAGGAATCTGGCAAATATAATAAAGATTTTGCCCCTATAAGGCCAAGACTATATGGATATATTGCAGATTACATTAGCAATATTATGTCCGTTTGGATGTTTACAGGCAAAAGAAAGGAGAGCAAAATTTTGCATAAAATAACGAATGATTTTAAAAGACATGCTTACATATTTGGTAAATATATTGTTTATATTTATCTTATTCAAGGACTTTCTGTAGTTGTTTATTCTGCTATTATACTTATTATTCTTGCAAATCTTGCTGAAAAAAATCTTATAAGCCCAGGAGATTTTGTCTTAGTACTGATGATAAATGCTAAAATTGGAGATACTATATTTAACGTTTGTAGCGAAGTTCTAGGATATTCTCAGAATTACGGGGCTTGTATACAAGCGGTTAATATGCTAGATTCTGAAAAGAATAAAGTGAATTTAGATCCTAAGATCGATCTCGAAGTTACAAAAGGAGAAATCGAATTTGATAATGTATGTTTTGCATATCATAAAGATAATATTATATTCGATAACCTCTCTATTTTAATAAAACCAGGCCAAAAGGTGGGACTTGTGGGATATTCTGGCAGTGGTAAGTCAAGCTTTGTTAATTTAATTTTAAGGCTATACGAAACTAATAAGGGCACTATTACTATTGATAAGCAAAATATCCACGATTGTTCTTTGGAGTCGCTTAGAAAATCTATTTCCTACACTCCTCAAGA
>JANRMA010000176.1:0-3481 GCA_033762035.1 Rickettsiaceae bacterium | reverse complement strand
TGCCTTGGCAAATCTACATACGCAAGGTGCGGCATAATTGTAAATGTTACACCGCTTGAGCCAGGTTGGGAGGGCTATGTAACACTAGAATTTTCTAATACAACACCTTTGCCGGCTAAAATTTATGCAAACGAAGGTGCGTGCCAGTTTTTGTTCCTAAAAGGAAACGAGCAATGTGAAATTACTTATGCTATGCGCAAAGGAAAATATATGCATCAAATTGGTGTAACGCCCCCAAAACTATAGTAATTTATATAAGAGTTTTTTATGACACAAGAAGAAAAAAATTTGAACCCCCATATTTCAATAGAATCTCAGTATATTAAAGATTTCTCATTTGAAAATCCCGGAGCGCCTGGCTCTTTTCTTAATATTGCAAATGTTCCGAATATAAATATAGCCCTTGATGTGGAAATTTCTAGACTTGAAGAAAATAGGGATATATTTGAAATAAGCTTAAAAATAGAAGCAACGGCTAAAACTGATAAAAATGCTTTATTTATTATAGACCTAACATATGCGGGAATTTTTGTATTAGAAAATATTCCTGAGGAGCAGAAAGAGTTGGTGCTTGTTATTCACTGCCCAAATATGATTTTTCCATACGCCAGGAAAATAATATCAGATATTACCAGCGAAAGTGGCTTCCAGCCCCTACGTATAGATCCTATTGATTTTGCAAGATTATACCAAAATAAATTAGCAGAAAAAAACCAGGAAGGTAAGGCTTGATCCAGATTATAATGTACAATATTTTCTTGTTTAAGATTTAGTTATAAAAAATTTTAATAAGTCGCAAATCAAGCTTGATTGCACATAATATTATAAAATATAAAACAATTATATTTCTTGATTGACCCATTGCATAATTTAGATGATGATAATTATAGAATAGGAGAATAGAATATATGGAGCATTTTGGGGTATTACCTAGCGTAGTTGTGTTGCTATCCGCTGCAATTTTTATAGTGATAATATTCAAGAAGCTCAATCTCAGTCCTGTGCTTGGTTACTTGGTAGCAGGAGCTATAATTGGAGATCACGGGCTCAAAATTGTACTTTATGAACAAATTCATATTATAGCTGAATATGGTGTAGTTTTTTTGCTTTATGCAATTGGATTAGAACTTTCCTTTGCAAGGCTTTCTGCTATGAGAAACTATGTATTTGGCCTTGGCACATTGCAAGTAATAGTTACAAGTATAATTATTTCGGCTGGAATATCTTTATTCGACTCAGCAGATGGCAACAAAGCTGCGGTTATTATAGCCGGTGGACTTGCATTATCCTCAACTGCTGTTGTACTTCAAGTAATTGATGATTCCAGAAGACATGCAGCTCAAGTAAGTAGAATATCACTTGCTGTATTATTGCTGCAAGATTTTGCAGTTGTCCCTTTATTAGTAATAGTTCCAAAACTAGCTTCGGATAATTTATCCTCGCTATATATTGAAATTCTTATGTCAATAATGAAGGCGGCAATAGCTTTAGTTTCAATTTTTGCAGTAGGAAGAATATTTTTTAGGCCAATGTTTAGGTTGCTGTCAACAGACGGAGAATCTAGCAGCTCTAACGAGCTTTTTACGGCAACCACTCTCTTAATTGCACTTGCCTCTGCTTTTGCTACAGAATATATGGGCCTATCTCTTGCGCTAGGTGCTTTTACGGCAGGCGTATTAGTTGCTGAAACTGAATTCCAAAGAAAGGCAGAAGAAAGTATATACCCGTTTAAAGGTTTATTGCTTGGCTTATTTTTTATGTCAGTAGGCATGACTATCAATGTTATTGAAATTTATGACCAAATATCTACGATAATATCTCTGACGGTTGCCCTAATTCTTACAAAGGCAGCTATTATAACAGGCTTATGTATAATTTTTGGATTTAATACAGGCGTTGCAATCCATGCAGGTTTAATGCTTTCTCAAGGTGGAGAATTTGCATTTATACTATATAATCTTGCTATTAGAGAAGGTATTATGCCGGAGTCTGCTGGTAAATTATTATTACTTATTGTTACTTGCTCTATGGCTCTTACGCCTTTACTTTCGATAATAGGAGCTAAAATAGAACATTGGCTTGATTACGATCCTGAAAAATCTCCCGATAATATAATAGTAAAAGGGACTAGAGATTTGAGTAATCATGTTATTATAGCAGGATTCGGATCTGTCGGAAGAATGGTAGCAAGATTCCTAGAAGCAGAGGCGGTTAATTACGTGGTGATAGAAATAAATCCTGATAAAGCTAAAGAGGGAGAAGCAAATGGCTTTCCTGTATTTGCAGGAGACATATCCCAAGCTACTACTCTTGCTGCGTGCGGGGCAGATAGGGCTTTAGCAGTAATACTTGCGGTAGAAAATTATGTGACACAAAAAAAATCTCTTAAGAAAATTGCCAAAAATTATCCCGAGCTACCTATAATAGTCAGAAGCGAGGATATGAAAAATTCTCATGAATTATACGAGTTAGGCGCAACAATAATAGTGCCTTCTTCTTATGAAACTGGTTTGCAATTGGGGGGAGCTGTATTAAAAGCACTTGGTATAGGCGAATTTGAAATCGCAAGGCTGAAGGAGCAATTTAGGTCTGGTAATTATGTTGTAGTTGCCCAGGATGAAGATATAGTAGATGAATTTTAGGCTCTTTGACGGGTCATTTAGTCGTTATTTTCATCCTTGGATCCGCGTAATACCATTCATAAGAATAAAATTAGACAAATGAATTTTAGTCCGCTAAATTCATTTGGATCATTTAAAAATGAAGATTGGTATAACATACATGGTATTAGTTAGATATAATAAACAAAGTACTATTTAAGTATTGGGGGCACTTCTTCGAAGAAAAGTGGTATTTCATAGCCATCTGTACCTATTACATGTATATGTCCTTCAAATTCACCAGGAAAGTATAATAGATTTAAGATCTCAGGATTTAACTGTTTTTCTAGATGTAGAGTTACTTGATCGCTTTCTTCAAGCGCTCCCTCGTTAAATAATTTATGAATTATCAAGTCAATCAGATGAATCTGGCTATTAGGCACTAGGCCTTTCAATAAAGATAAATTCACCTCAGCGCCATGCTCTATAAGAAGTCTAGCTACAAGAGCATTATTCTTTTGGCAAGCGCGTATAAGCGGAGTAACACCATTCTTATCTGCAATATTTATATCAGCTCCGTTCTCAATGAGTAGCTTAGGTATCTGAGTATTATTCTTATCTGAGGCCCATATAAGAGGGGTGAAGCCGTACCAATTTGCGATATTTACATCTGCGCCGTGCTCTATAAGAAGCTTAGCTAGATCAAGATTCTCCCTACAGCAGGCCGCTATAAGAGGATGGATACCATACTTATCTGAAATACTCATATTAGCACCATGTTCCAGAAGAAGAGTCGCTATCTGAGTATTATTCTGATTGCAAGTCGATGTCAGCGGAGTGTTCTTATAATTATTTGAAATATTGACATTAGCGCCATTTTC
>JANRMA010000175.1:0-20625 GCA_033762035.1 Rickettsiaceae bacterium | reverse complement strand
GAAGTAGCGCAGGAGCTGAAATAGATTTAATTCTTGAGCTACCTAAAAATAAAGGTTTATGGGCGATAGAGATTAAACTCGGACTAAACCCAAAGCCGAGTAGAGGTTTTTATAGTGCAATTAGGGGTCAAATGGAAGAAGCACCATAAATGTCGTTTTCAGTTTTTTCATGACATTTTGTTCAGCTTTTCTTCCAGAATTTTGATCATTGCTTCTAGATTTACTGTAGTGTCGTTTTTTCTAAAGTTGTAACGGCCAGTAAAAGCTAGGTGATCCCAAGCAATCGCAGATATCCTGATAAACTTCTCAATTATAGATTTTGGTGCATTGGCAGCCAACAATTTCTCATATAAAACGTTTAATATTGTAGCATTATAGCAAATAATCAAATTAGCAACAAGTCTTACAGCATGTGCGCTGACATTGTTATCAATAATTCTTTTCCCCTTAAAAACACCATGATAAATTTTCCGTATCACTCCCTGAAGTTGATGATATGCTTCAGTTCTATTCCTCGCGGCTTTTATGGCCTTGCGAAGATTTATGTCGTTGATTATGTTTAAAACATGTGTGCTCTTAAATATTTTGTTATACTCATACAAAGCAGAGCTCAGTCTTGCGTAACGATCATGTGATGACAGTTTACGAATCAAACTTGTTTGGGTATTCTCTTGCATAATCAAAGATAGCAACACTCTGACAATCCACTTTTTACTGGATTTTATGAGTGATTTATTAATTTGGTCCTTTGGTTTGATTAATCCTGCGTAACATGACGTTGGCCTTGAAGAACTTATATTATCAGCTGCATCTTTTATATTTTTGATACTTGGCAAGTAACCTACATTAACTGAATCCAGTGCCACAAAGTTTACAGGATTGATCGAGTGATTATCTCCTGTGACATAGTCAATTATTATATCTGATTTGTTTCCATAGATCATATCAAAGAGCCCATGACCTTCATATTCATTTAAGCCTATGGTTTTAGAATTAACTACAACATGATTCGCTACAAAGGAGCAAATGGAGATACCTCGGCCTTTACCGACATATTTCCTTGAATATCTTGATTGTATTGTACTATCACTTGTAGGATGTTTCTTACCATCAGAGTCAGCTAGCGTTTCTCCGTCTAGCAGATCCCATGCCTTAAATATTCGCAGCTTGTAGATATAGTTACTCACTATATCATTAGCATTTAACAGAGTATCCACTCTAATAAAATCTTGTCTGGTTGATAGTAATAAATTTAGGTTTAGATCACTTGTTTCAGCCATATGAGCTATGCTAATACCAAATGCTTCAGCTAAAATACAAGCATTTAAGGCTAATACCTGAGGCTTTTTGCGTTTAATATACTTATGTTTAATATGAGTGAATCCATCCCATAGATTGATATGATCACCAATAAATTTGAGTAAGTCAGCTATTTCTATTTTTGGTAAGTTGCTAAAGAAAGAATCTTCCAATGGTTCTTTTGCTTCATAAAGTAATTGCCAAGATTCTTCTCCTTCCTTATTTTCAGTGATTGAAATATATTTATTTACTCCATTGCCAATATTAGTATTGGTTTCAAGCAATGCCTTATCAAGATTCTCTAATGCTTCATCAAGCCTTTCGTCGCAATATATCGGAATTTTATTATAACCAAATTTAGCAGCTATTTCCTCGGCCTTATCAACTAATTTTTCAGGTACAAGGTCATAATCTAAATCACTGAAAGATATACTATCGTTACAACATAACCTGCCTTTATCTATATTATGATACATTTTTAGATATACATAAAATTCAAGTCGGAAAGGGTCAAAATAGCCAGGCTTTTCTGGGTTGATTAGATAGTTGATAATTGATTTTTCTTTGATCAAATCAGCTTCACTTCCATTAATATCGATTTTTAATGAACCTGGATTTTTCTTCTTAATATAGTGGGTTGTGAGTATTTGAATCAACTCAATTAAATCACTCTTATAATTAAATAATTCAAAATCTACATTTAGCATTATAGGACGTAAATATCTGGACAATAAGGCTGATGTTTTTGAATAGAATTCCCATTGAGCATTGGTTTTATCAAAGATTTTTCCTTCAAGAAATTGAGCCATTATTGCAAATTGTGACTTAGGTAGAATTTTGTATGCCTTTTTGCTTAACTCAGGATAAGTAAGGTCTTGCTTCTTATCCTCCAAAGGAAACCATTTGAGAAATTTTGCAAGATTAGGGAAGTCGAGTATAAGCGAGGTACTATACTTGGTAAAAGTATCTTGAGCGTATTCTTTTCCTTTATCTATAATGGCATTAACGTGGTACATGAATGTTATTATCAAATTATCCATAAATTGTTGATATCGATGGTAGATAAAACATAATATGTACAGAAATTGCTGGGGCTTCCTAAGCTTTCTTAACCTTGAGGCAGAATAATTTTCTGTTAAATCTGAATAGTGCTTGATACTATTTTTAGAGATATTCAGTATAGGAAGAAATAATTTAGCAAACTTATATAGTGGCGCTATCTTTTTCACCTTCTTAATTTCAAGATGAGCTGCGGTATACTTAAAGTCTTTTTGATCATACCTGATTATATTTAATTCTACTATTATGTCGTATTTAGCTTGTTCTTTATTCTTATTCTTATCTACTTCGGTTTCAGAGGTTCCAATAATTTTATCCAGTTCGCTTTGAATATTTTGTGGAATAGACAAGATTAAATGATCGAGTTTGGCTTCATGATTACTCAATACTTTGGTAAAAATATCCTGCAATATTCGATAAGATGGAATAACAATTCGTTCAGATTCAAAGTATTTCAATAACTCACCAAAAGCAATTTCTGCTTTGGGATGATATCTAATTAATTCTGCCAAATGTTCCATAATCTTAGGAATAAGTAGGCTAGACCAATCTGTATAAAGATGTAATTTTAATATAGCTTCTTGTTGGGATTTGATTATTACCCTATAAGGCGCACCAACGATATTCCTAATATTTTTACCAAAATATTTATTTGCTAAATAAGCAACTTCAGTTGGTACATCTTCTAGCTTAAAATTATAAAATTTATGAGTCGCTCTAAAATATCCAAGTTGAAGTATAAAATATATTTTTAGTTTCGTTGTTCTGTATTTTGCTATTAAAAGATGATCGCTATCAGACATACTAAAAAAGAACCCCATATCTTGGGTATTAAAATTTGGTAAGTTGTATAACTCATCAATTTCTGGAGGTGATAGTAACGTAATTCTATTTTTTCTATCCATCACCTAAGTCCATTTATACGGTGGTTATAGTTAACAAAAAATTCTAGACAAAAAATCACCGCAAAGCCAGTAAATAAAGTTAAGTATTGCTGTACATTATTTCTAAATCCAAATAAGCTAGGAATGATAAGTAACATGAACTAGAATCATTATGAAATTCGGATATGCCAGAGTATCAACAAAAGATCAAGTTTTAGACATGCAGATTGATGCCCTAAAAAATGCAGGTTGTCATAAAGTATTTTATGAAGTAGCAAAATGAGCAAAAACTGATCGATCTGAATGGCTAAAACTTTTAAATGAAATTCAATCTGGTGATACACTGGTAATTTGGAAATTAGATCGTATGGGAAGGTCATTACAACATCTAATTAAAATAGTAAATGACCTGATAGCCAAAAATGTTGATATTATTAGTTTGCAAGATCCTCTCAATACTACAAATGCTCAAGGAAGGTTGATATTTAATATGTTTGCATCTCTTGCTGAATTTGAAAAAGATCTGATCAGGGAAAGAACAATGGCGGGACTTAAATCAGCAAGGACTAGAGGTAGAATGGGAGGTAGACCAAAGGGGCTATCAGAAAAGGCTAAACGAGTAGCTTGTACAGCCGAAGCATTATACACCCAAAACGAACTCAGGCCGGACGAAATAGCTGAGCAGTTGGATATTTCAAAAACCACATTATACAAGTATTTAAGAGTGCGAAATGTAAAAATTGTCGCACATGAGCAACAGTAAAAACTTGAAAACGACATTTATGGTGCTTCTTCCATTTGACCCCTTTTAGATAATTATTTACTCAGTTTCAATTAATTTATTCTCAAGCCTATTTCTAGCATTAAGTATAATTTGTTGTATTTTTTTCTCAAAAATTTCTTTAGGAGGAAGTTCTGTCCAATATTCAGCTACGTGAATGCCGCTATTATTTAAATCTAAGAGTTTAACTTGTGATGATGATTTTTCCGTACATAATATAATTCCTATGGGAGCTTCTTCACCTTCATATCTTTCATATTCTTTTAAGTAATTAAGATATAAAGTCATCTGACCCATATATTCAGCTTTAAACTTACCTTTTTTTAATTCTATTGCCACGATTCGCTTAAGTTTTCTGTTATAAAGAAGCAAATCTATATAAAAGTGATCCCCGTCTATAGATATGCGTTTTTGTCTTGCAACAAAAGAAAAACCCGTCCCCATTTCAATTAGGAATTTCTCTATTTCTCTTAGAATAGCTTCTTCAAGATCACTCTCATAAAATTCTCCTTTTAATCCAAGGAACTCCAAAATATATGGATCCTTGAGCAAAATATCTGGCTCCATTAGCTCCTTTGAATATTCTCTGCTAATTGCTGGCATTTGTAGTAAAGTTTCTGTTTTTTGACTCGCAATAGTTCTTTCATATGTCATAATGTGAATATTATAACGTAATTGCCTAACGCTCCAGTTACTTGTAATTGCCATATAAGCATAAAAATCCCTTTGATTTGAATCTTTTAATGGTAATAATTCTATAATATGACTCCATGATAATTGGTGCGACAGTGTCGCACCAATTTGAATATCAGGAAAAGATTCATAAAACTGGATCATTCTAATAAGGCTAGTCCTAGTATATCCTTTGCCATATTCTGCTGAAAGTTCTTTTGATAAAGAGAGTACTATCTGCTCGCCATATTCTGCTCTTGAATCTTTAAGCACCTCTTCTTTGATCCTTTTGCCTATATTCCAATAGAGCTTTGTCATCTCAGAGTTTACAGCGCGTACAGCAATCTGTCTTGCTTGATCAATCAATAATCTGAGGTCTTGTATTAAAGGTGTATTACTTATAGAAATAATCTGTGTCATTTGAAGTTCATTTTGTTACGCAAGGCATGTTATACTTGAATTTGTCAGTTCAAGCATTCATTGGTTTGGATTATTTATAAAGTTTATATGCCTTATAAGCAAGGTTTTTCTGATAATTACAGTTAGTGTATTTATCGAACTTAATAAGCTTCTTTTCAATATATAATGTTTCGTATAATCTATTATTTATTTCTTCCAACGGTTTTTAATATAAAATAATTATTTCAAATCTAAGATTCTTTTTCTACATTCAGCAAAATGTCTGTCTTCGATTTCTAAACGTGTTTTTGAGATCTCATTCTCATCTAAAGAAAATGGGTAAATGTCATTAAATTTATCCCATTCTTCAATATCATGCGCTAGGTTATATTTTATATTATTTGCCTGCATCATTTCTACTATTTCTCTAGCGCCATCTATTACTTCATTCCATCTTGGGTGATTTATATAATAAGAATCCGGCATATTGCACTCGAAAGTATCAATGTAAAAATTGATATATTTTGAAATTTTTACAGCCTCTTCTTTATTATATAACACTATACCTATTGCTTCGTTTCCATCATTATCAACTATATCAGGATTTAAAAAAAGAAGGTGTCCAAATACATAATAATCTAGAGAATCGGAGAATCTGTGCTTAGCTGTCGTACTAAACCAAGTTTTTTTAAATTCTTCGTCTAAAAGAGCTCCGAAATAACGCTGAATCGAATTACGCACATATGGCCAAAATAATATTCTATTTAACTCACTCATTTCTTTTTTCCAAATTTACTTAAAAATTCACCGAGCGGAATATGTACGTCAGGATGATAGCGTGGATGTTTAATACCTAATCTTTGCATCTCTTCTTTGGGAAGAGTAGTAATCTTATTTGTGATATTATCTTTTCTCATTATATTCCCGTTATGTTCAAATAAATGATCACCATTTCTTGCTACATTTATTCACATCTTTTAAAGGCATCTAATAATGCTTTTCCGAGGTTTTCTGGGGCAAGATCTGAGGTGAGGGCTTTTTCATTTAAATGAAGATAACCACTTCTTCCCGCATATTTATATGGAGTAAATATCACATTATTATCTACTAACCGGGCTCCAATACTTTTTGATGTTTTTTCCAAAGCGTTCCAGGTTTTAGCGCCTGTTGCTTTAAGAATTTGATGTTCACTAGGCATTTCCTCTACTATACCGCAATCTTTAAATTTTTCTAAAATACCCCTACCTATTAATTCTTCTTGCTCTGTTACTTCAAAAATAGAAACAGGACCATGTAGTGTCAGTACGCTAGAAATACCATTTTTAACTACTAAAGAATATGCCTGTAAATATATTTTTTCATTTCTTAAATAAGCTCTTATTGAATAATCCATATGAGTAATTTATTTTTCTACTATTTTGATATGTTTTACCTGTAAGATCTATAGTTTTTATACTAGATGCAATTCCTTGATTTAAAAACACAGCCTCTACATCTTCTCTTTGCGCTAATTCTTTTGGTAGTTTGTCTATACTCCTTATTTAATATCCTTATATTCATCAAAGGCAATCACAATATTTTTTGACATAAGATATTGGTTGAGTTCTATAAGTCTTGACTCAGGCACGCTCCAACTCCAAAAACCTTCTGATACTTCAGATAAAGAGCCTCTACTACTATCTTGCTCTATCCAGTATTTCAAATTTAAACCAGTTTCAACCTCTCTTTCTAAATGTTCTTTTGATAGGAAATTGAGCTTATATACTTCTCTTAAATCTCCTATTTTGTAACCTCCTTCTTTATTATTGTACTTTTTGTACCATAAAGGAGAATTTTCAGAGCCCCAATTAAAAGATCCATCGATAGAGAGTTTATGGCTTCCTGTAGCATAAAGCTCGGGTACTAATCCGAGTTTTATAGTATGAACATAACCGTATTTTGCCTTAGTAAAACTTTGGAGTTTTTTTGCTAAATCTTTGTAGTTTTCAATATTATATGGGTATAGAGATTCTTCAAACATTACAGATATATAGCTTTTCATAAAACCAAATGATTCACGAAATCTAATTCCAAAATATGATTTAATATCACAAGTGTCAGATTTTTTATCATACATACAATATACATCATAATCTTCAATTTCTTCAAAATTATATTTTTCTAATTTATTTTTACCCCCTTTATAAGTCAATGATTTTACGGAATTCCCATAATTCTTTCCCTCGATTCCATTGATACCAGATCTAGTTGGTTCGATATTTAACTCTTTACATATAGATTCAAACCAGTAAAAAGCCTCTCTCCACTTAACGTCTTCATGGGCAAAATCATGAAGAATCAGCATATTTATATCGAGTGTTTCTTCTCTCAAACTATATGCTTGTATGATAGGATCATTATCTATTCTATCAAATACTTCTTTTAGTCGTCTTTTTTGCTCCTCAGGAGAAATTATTTCTCGAACTTTTTTCATTTATCTATACCTAATTCTTTTTTTAATTGCCTGATAGTTTTAGCGCCATGCGTCCCCTTTAAATGGTCTGGGAGTTTTGTATTAGTATCTTCTGCTCTTTTTTCTAGATCTTTCATTTTATCACTATCACTTTTTACTTCCAGCACGTGGATTTTACCGTCTTTAGTTATCCATGCAACATCGGGCCTATAGTTTGTTTTGCCCTTTATGGAGGCTATTTTATTAATTCCTTGATTTAAAAACACAGCCTCTACATCTTCTCTTTGCGCTAATTCTTTTGCAATTTCTTCCGATACAACATCATGACCAGGAGTTCCTGTTTTTTGACCCGAGCCAATGATTTTTTTATCCCACGTTTCCCCTAAGGTACCTTTACGTTGATATGGCTTGATTTTATCGTAAAAATCTTTTGTTAATTTGTCAATCTCTTCTTGAGTTGCGCCGGACCCTTCTTTCTGCTTTTCTATGATACTCTTTACGTCTTGTTCATCAAGAGTAAAAATCGTAGCGCCTATAGGCTCGTGTATAGGGAAAGTTTCTATATCTGGTTTATTGCCCCATCCTTCAGGTAGTGGGTCAAAGCCTGGTAGTGGTGGGGCTGGCTCTGGATAAGGAGTAAATATTATCCCATCTTCTAGATTATATTCTCTAATGGGGGTTGAAATTATTGTCGGTTTTGATGCATCTGGATCTCTCCATACAAAAGGAAGGTTATTAGAGGATGGGTCATTTCTCCTCTCTTCTTTTTTATCTTATCATCTTCTTTAAAAGCATCATCATGCCTTTTAAGCGTATCTTCTAATGTTTTTTGCGCTATTGCTGCTGCTATTAGAACTCCTGAGGCATACATTAAGCACTCATAAAGAGGAATAGCAAGAGGGGCTCCAGCACTTACTCCTATTGGTGATTCTATATTGATCCCTAAGTTCCTAGCTACATCAGGACGAGCTTCTAATTCTACTGCAAGATTATAAGCGATTAATGCTATATCTAATCTTTCTTTTTCTGAAAGTCCAGGATTTTTTTTCTTTATTTCTTTGTCTATCTTTGTAAGTATATTTTGTACATCAGCATCTTCTATATCTTCTGGCACCTGAAGATAATGTTTTAGTTCTGGTGATATATTTGGATCTTCTTTGGATTCTGCTAGCTTCTCTAATCTCTGCTTAATTGATTGGCCTTGACCAATTTTGCTCAATAGATAGCTAATGCCATCTAATATTTCTCCTGCTGGAATAGGTGCATCTATTCCTGCGTGCTCTCTTTCTGCCTTGCTTATATGATTATTTATGCTTCTGTTTAATTGGCCTATTATAGAATCTGCTCTTATGGAGCCGTCTCCTATAGAGGCATTTATTTCTCTTTTGCTATTATCAAAGGAATATTGGAGGTTTGCATCTCCAAAGCTGATTCTGCTATTTCCTTGATTATCTACTGATTTTGAGAGTGCGGTAGCAAGGCCGAAGCTCTGGCTATTATCGTAGTCATGTATTGAGCTTGCTATTATAGCTGCTGCTTGTATATTTAGATTACCTTTATCTGTATATGTTCCGTCTTCTTTTACTTGCGCATTTGCTATAAGTCCGCCTGCTATAGTTAGTGTATCTGATAAAGTAATATTTAGAATATTTTTTGCTATAATTTGTCCTAATGCATTTGTCCAAGCTGCGTCTGTTTTACTTACTTGAAAGCCTGGAGTAATTGAGCCTCCACTTGAAGAAGCAGAGATAGACATAGACATTCCGCTCATTCTTTCTTTAATAGTATCTTGGAGGCTTTCTAATACTAGATTCTTGGCTTTTATATCTATTTCGTCTGCTTCTAAACTTACGCCTCTAATTGCAGCATCTTCTGTTAAGGAGATTGTAAGTTTGCCTTTTACTTTAATATAGTTTTGGTTATAAGTTTTTGTTTGGCCTTCTTGATTCATAGTTGAAGCTGATGCGCTATAACCTCCTGAGACGCTGGCTGCTTGATCTAAAGGAATTTCAATGTTAAAATTATTATATTCTAGGCTATTTTCTGATATGTTAGAACTTGCTTTAGCTACAAAATTTTTTGCTTCAACTTCTAAAGTGTGTAAGTTACACTTAATACCTTCTATTGTTATGTTACTGGCCTGCATCTTTAACTTATTGCCATTTATAAAATTATCTAGCGCAGTTGCTGTTTTGCTATGAATTTCTGTTTCTTCGTAGCTAGCTTGTCCGAAAGTGCCAAATGAGCAAGCTCCGTTTTGATAAATATCTTGTCCATTTTTGGCAAGTGCATAGCTATTCAAAACCCTGTCTAATATATCTAATGGGTGATCTCCTCGTTTATTTGCTAATTTTTTGACCCTATCTGCTATTGCTGAGATTTTTTCTCTGAATCCAGTGCTAATACCTATTTCGAAATGAGAGGTTTTTTGAGTTTGATCTATTATGTTATGGGCAACATCTATGTTTATATCTCCTTGAGTTGTAATTTCAGCATCATGGAAGCTTAAATCAACACTCTTAAGTTCTATATTTGCTTTTGCGGCTCCTGTTGTAATTACAAGATTATTTCCTGCAATTATCATTGTAGGATCATGCATGAGATTATTAATAGCAATAGATTCTTTTGTTTGATGAAAGGTTTGTTGTAATGAGGCTTCACCCTTTTTTGCATTATAACCAAGTCCATATCCTTTATCCGTTAGATTTACAAAACTTTCTGTTTTAAATGGAGTAGGCTCTAGTTTTACTCCTTTTTTTCCGCAAAGATATATATCATTTCCAACAATTTTGGCTCCCATACTATGAATCTTACCTTCAGAATAGCCAAAGAAGCTACCTTCAGAATAATATATAGTTGGAACTGGACTCTCTCCGTAGAAATGCTCTTTTACTGTCTTTGATCCAAAAAAATCCATTTTTCCTTCATGACAATTAAAGAAATAAGATTTCTTTGATTTGTAATCACGTAGATGAGTATTATATTTAGCAAGAAATTCTATATTTCCTTTTGATGAAATTCTACCTTCTTCTTCTACTAAAATTTCTGCAGCTTCAAAAGTTGTATTACTATTTGTTTCAATATTTAGTCTTTTTCCTTCGATAATTGTAGGAATGATTTTTTCATCTTTTATATGTTCTCTGCTTGATTGCCTTCCTCCATACCATTTTTTTTTGCCTTGAAAAATTATATTTTTTTCAAATATTTCTCTCTCCCCGTCTAGATCTAATTCGTTTGCTTGTATATTTACTCCAGTTGCTTTTATTAGGGCGCTTACGGCTTTTACTACTCCGTCTGCTTCTACCTCTAATGTGCCTGCGTATATTTCACTGATCACTAAACGTACATCTTGTTCTGTTACTGTTGTTTTTTCCCCAATATGGTACATTAGAGAATTATGTACAGATACTGGTAAAATATGCAGCCCGTCTTTTGCTACTATCTTTAAGGTACTAGAGACTTCAAATTTCGCAGCTTCTGAAGTTATAGTATCTGCTAAAAGATAGACATTCTCTCCTCCTATTACAGTTCTTGCATCATGTGCTTTTTGCGCTCCATGATCTCCTCCCCCGCTGCCTCTATAAATATTTTGTAAATTAGGGCTTGTTATTAGTATCTTACCTTTTTCTGCAGCAATCGTGAGGTTCCTATATTTAGTTATAGATTTATCTAGAGTAATATCTCCTGATGTTTGGGTAAAATGAAGATCCTGGCTTACGTAATTATCATATATAGTTAAATTACCTATTCTTTGGCTTATAATAGTTGCTTTGCTGAAGTTTAAATATTCTGCAAGCGAGGTGCTAGATGGGTTATAATTTGTAAACTCCTTAAGAGTTCTAATACGTTCTTGTTGGTTTTTTATATGATTGGGAGAGATTAAAAAATCAAGAATATCTGAATCAAGATATGCTTCAGCTGCATTCATTCTAGTATCTCTAAATGTTGCCCTATTTTTTGCTTTTATTCTAATAGAGCTAGAGGCATTAATTAAAGCTTGTATAAATTCAGCACTTTTTTCTGCTTCTATATCTACAAGGCCGGCATTTATTGAGCTTATAACTTGTTTTATGGAATTCATATTATATCCGCCAAATTCCATAGCAGCATTATGAAGAGCAATTGGTATTACTTCGATAGAGTCCCCTGCTCTAATAATAAGATTGTTACTTGCGCTTATATTAGATCCTACTATAAAACCTGAGTTAGAAATTATATAAGCACTTCCATTTTCCATTTGCATGTTTTCTGTAAGGCTTACATTTTTCCATCTAAGATTTGACAAAAAATTTCTTTTACCTTCTCCAATTACGCCTATTATGTCAATATCTTCAGCAATTCTAAATCCTCCTTTAATTATATTATCAGAATTAGATGATACAGGCCTTGCAAATAAAACATGGGGCTTTTGTTTTATTTCAATATTACTATGTACCAATAAAAATTGCCTTACTGAGTTTATATAAATAGATTGAGAAGAAATTTCGCTATTGCCAACATAAGTTCCCGCTCCGCTTTTAAGATCTATATTACTAGATGTAAAGTTAGATGACTCGATATTTAGATTCTCATTAGCAATAATAGCAATATGAGCAGATGTTAGATTCACGTTTTCAAGGCTTATAGATTGATTTAAACTCTCTATTAGTACTTCTGCTGCATTTATATTGCTATTGCTTATAAAACTTGTGTTATTACTCCAAATACTAAGTACTTGCTTGGTATCAATCAATGAATCGGCAAGGTCTACTGAGCCTCCTGATATAATGGCTAAGTTTCCTGAAACTTTAATCTTTCCGCTAATAAATATATTACCATATTTGCTTCTCAGGCCTCCATCTCCTCTATCTACGGTAAGATTGCCGTCAAAACTTATACTACCACCAGCGCTAACATATACATATTCTTTTACTGAAAGACGGCCAGATGCATGAACATCTCCTCTTGATGAAGTAAGTAGATTTTCATTTCTTACGATATTTATCTCACCGCTGTTCTTATCTATAATAAGATTATAATCAGATAATACAGCAAGTCTTGAAACTTTTAGATTCGAACCTTGTTTTGAATTTACCCAAAAAAGTGTAGATATATTTTCTATTGGTTGAATCAATATATTTCCTATAACAGCTTTGCCCTCAAGATGAAAAGTTGATAATTTAGCTAAAATTGTTCCAATATTAACTGTTTTTTGCCCGCTAATATAAATTCTAGATTTTGTTTGACCGGTAAATAATTCCTCTGGCGGATTCTTTGTATCTAGATCTAAATTAAGTTTTAGCATATCACAATTTTTAACAGTATCTTGGAAGTTTAGGTCGCATATCCCCATAGCTTCTATATTATTTACATTAATGTCGTAAAAAGTTGTTTGAACTATACCGCTAATTAGGAGATTACAAACTTTTCCGCTAAAAAAAAGCTGACCTTTAGTTTTAGCGGAGTAAAATATATTTCCTGCCTTTATGTTACTTAAATTAGCTTTAATACAGTCTTCAAGTACTAGTTCTCTACAATCACCGCCAAGTGGAATTTCAACATCACTTGCTCCAATTAATTTAATATTGGTGAATTTAAATTCTTTAGCAGGGAATCTTATGTTACGCTCATTATTTGGGCTTTTTGACATATCAATAACTAGATCTATTCCACTAAATTCTCCAGAATTATCTATTTTAAAATCTACATAAGATTCTGCTGATATATAAAACTTTCCTCTCGGAGATAAAAAGCTATTGATTTTTACAATCTTACTATCAAAATTAATGTCATACCCAAGAGTTTCTATTGATGCTTCAACTTGGTCTAGATTTGTAAGAGATAAATTACTAGAGAGCAAAAAATCTTGAGCATTTATAGATCTAATATTAGATGTACAAAAATCTTTATCAATATATACCTTATCTAGAATTAAATCGTTTAATTGACATTTAATCTCTAAATTACGCAAACCAAAATATTGGATTTTGTTACTTGTATCTTTATAGCCTTTTAATGATAAAGCTGTATCATCCCCATGTAATTTTACTCCCAGTACTGACTCTTTTGACCCTCCGGCATGTTCTAAACTTAACTCGCCGCAAATAAAATATGCTTCTTGAAACCTAAATCTATCGATAGTTAATCTAAGATGTTTAGAGTAAGATTCACTTAAGATTACATTACTAGATTTTTCTAAAATATCTTGGTCTGTAAATAATATAGTTTTGAAATTCTGGAAAGCATCTGGATGAATATGGCAATCATTCTTTAGTAAAACTACTAAATCAAGATCATTTTCAGGGCCATTATTATTGTTTAATATTACTTTACTATAAAATTCTGAAATATTCTCCGGCATTTCACAATATAAGCAGCAAGCAGGATTTTCTGGATCATTTTCTATGAGGAATCTTCTATTACAAGAATCTATATCATAAGTATCTAGATTCAAAAGAGCCTCATCAAAACTAACTTTTATTTCTACTTCATCATCCATATAAACCTCTTTTAAGATTAGCCCTCAGCTAAAAAATACTTCTAAATTTCCAAGCCTAATATAAAAAATTATTCTTGCAATATATTTATAACAACTTACAGTAGTATAATATTTATTTTTCAATTTAATATAAAGAGGTAATTTATGTCTAAAGAAGAATTTTTGAGAAAAGTTAATGAAATACGTCAACCTATTACTATTCTAATAAAGGATAAAATAGAAATTAATAAACTTAAAAAAATTTTTGAGGAAAAAAAACTGAATTTAATATATTAGAAAATAAAACAGAAAATACATCATACTTGCTTAATAAACTAAAATATTATATAGAGGAATTTAATAATCAGGAATCAGAAGAAAAAATGGAATCTAATGAAAACCCTTACGATACAAATAATTCATGGGTTAATTTGGAGAAAAAAATTGATGATATGAATTTTGGGAATGATAACTATTTACCCTCAAATGCTAATAAAGAATCTCCTGATGATATATTATAATGATAGTAATAATATAAATGAGCCCTTATCTGCTAAAGATTTTTCAAGATCTTTAGTTGCAGAATGTAAGAGTTCATAAGATATGAGACTCAATCACGCCTCTAAAATCTTTACAGTATATTCTACAGGGATAAATCCTTTCAAGTGAAAATATTCCGAATGGGGCCGGTAAATATGAGCCTGAAGCAAATATAGTAAGTGTTCTCTATTCCTCAAACCCAAACTTCCGTTGCATGGTCTGAATGCATATATGAGCGATCCGCTTCTAGTAGATTCTTGTATGCATCAAACAAAGTCTCTATAGGAATTTTGATTGTTTTATAAGATTTTGGTATTGCTTTTCTTTTTTGAGGTCGCTTAAATCACAAAAACTCTAAGCGGTTTTTACGTCTGTAATAGGTTACTATACTTACGAAGGCAATGCTTTTTATTTCCCGATCTGGGACTTTTCTAAATCTAAGAATTTTGCAATCTCCTATCAGTTTTTGATTCTACTTTATCTTTTTTGATTTAATAAATCTTTTGTAAAATATGCTAGCTAAATTATAAATGATGTGAATAATATTTGCAAAAAATTTAAGCAAAAGAATATAGGTAATTTCTAATATAGATAGATATATATATTTGTTATTTTAAATTTTTTTAACTATCTTATCAAATGTTTTATAGAATTCCATTTTAGATAAAAAATATTCTTGAAATATATTTACAACAACTTATAGTAGTAATATATTTATCTTATAAAAAGGTAATTTATGTCTAAAAAAGAATTTTTGGAGATAATCTATGATAAAATATAATAATATACCAGGTAATGAAAAATCTGGAATAACTGGTGATAATCAAGGAAATTTGAGGATTTTTTTACAACAAATTGCCAATAAATCTGCAAACATTAATCAAGAAATTCAACGTATTAAAATGTCTAAGGGTACTTTTTTACAAAAAATCTCTGAATTAGATTTACAAATACAAGGCAAGCAATTAGAGAATAATGCAAATCAAGAATCTATTTCTAGTATTTTAAGAGTAATGACAGAAAAACAAAAAGATTTTGTTTTAAAAAGAGCTATAGAAGATAGGGATCAAGAAATTATAAATTTTATTACCAGTCAAAAATTCACAGAACCTGTAAATGAAAATTTAGATAATGCAAATCAAGAAAATCCTGAATACATCCAAAAATCTCAAGAATTAAGAGAAAATAATAGCTCAACTATTATAGGCATAGATAATTTTTTGGATTTTGATCTACCTGTAGTTAATAGTAGAAGTGCGAATCTGCCAAATGTAAATAGTTTGGTATCTAATTTAACAAAAGCACATATTTCATACGCTGATCTTAGAGGGGTTCATCTTACAGCACGAGATATAATTGAGACTCATTTTACTTATGTGAGCCTACAGTCTTCTAATTTTTACAGAGCAAAACTAAAAAAGTCCCATATAGCATACGCTGATTTAAGAGGCGCTGATTTGCGAGTATCAAAGATTGAAGAGTCTCATATAACGCAGGCTGATTTAAGAGGCGGTAATTTTCAGGCAGGAAAGATTGAAGGGTCTCATATAACGCAGGCTGATTTAAGAGGTGCTCATTTTGAGGGAGCAAATATTGAAGAGTCCCATATAGCATACGCTGATTTAAGAGGCGGTAATTTTCAGGCAGCAAAGATTGAAGGGTTCCATATTTCATACGCTGATTTAAGAGGTGCTCATTTTGAGGGAGCAAATATTGAAGGGTCCTATATAGCATACGCTGATTTAAGAAATATTAATCTACAAAATACTTATATTCAAGGGTTCAGGATTGGGTACTGTGATCTAAGAGGCGCTGATTTTCATGGCACAAATATCGTGGATCTAGATAATACTCATATTAAATTCACTATTAACTACTCTGATCTAAGACATATTAATCTAGAAAATACTCATATAAAATTTCATATTAATTGCTGTAGTCTAAAATATGCTAATCTACAAAATACTCATATTGAAGGTTCCCATATTTTTTTACACTCTGATTTAAGAGGGGCTAATTTTGAAGGAGCAAAGATTGAAGGTTCCCATATTTTTCATACGCTGATTTAAGAGGCGCTCATTTAGAAAATATAACAATAGATCTATCCGTTAATAGTATTTTGCTAGATAATCTCCAAGGACCTGATTTGCAAGGATCAAATCTAAAAATATGCGATATAAATAAATTAAACTTAATATATGCTAATCTTCAGAATGTTGATCTTGAAGGGTGCGTTCTAAAAGGAGTGAATCTTAAAGGCGCCGATCTTAGAGGGGCAAATCTCAAAGGATCCAACTTTAATGGCGCTAATTTAATGGGCGCTGATTTAAGAGAATCATGCCTAGAAGGTACTTTTTTTGTGAAAGCTAATCTAAAACATACTAATTTGAATCAAGTAAATTTCAAGAATTGTAATCTAACTGAGGCTGATTTTAGTTATGCTGATCTACAACATTCTATCATAGAATCATGTGAATTAAGAAAAGCTGATTTTAGTTATGCTGATCTTTCTTTTGCTAATCTTCAGAATATAGTATCAATAGAATGTAATTTCTTCCTAGCAAATCTAAGAGAAGCAAATCTTAAAGGTTCCAACTTCACTAAAGCTAATCTAAGAAGCGCCGATCTTAGAGGATTATGCCTAGAAGGTACTTCTTTTATGGAAGCTGATCTACAACATACTAATTTGAATCAAGTAAATTTCAAGAATTGTAATCTAACTGGGTCTAATTTTAGTTATGCTGATCTACAACATTCTATCATAGAATCATGTGAATTAAGAAAAGCTAATTTTAGTCATTCTGACCTTAAATATGCTAATCTTGAGTGTACTGAGTGTATAGAATGTGATTTCTTTCAGGCAGATCTAAGAGAAGCAAGTCTTCAGGGTATGTTTTTGAGAAATAGTACTTTATATATGGCTAATCTTCGTTCAGCAAATCTTCATGGTAGTTTTAACATCTGCAATAATTTATCAAACACTAATTTAACTGATGCTTATTTATATGAGGCTAGTTTCTTCCAGTGTGACATTCAAGGAGGCGAGATGGATAGCGCTATATGGACTCCTCCTCTTTCTCCTCTTGGTATGAGCGAAGATTTTGATGGCTAATAATTTATAAACTTCTAGTTTTGAAAGGACGCAGGAACAATTTGATAATACAATAAAGCAAGCAGCAAGCTTGTTATCTGAGTCTTTGTTTGCCGGGATGAGAGAGAGCGATATTGCACTAGTTTTTGTGATTTGTTATATATAATTTACAGGAATAGCCTTTACGCTACTAGTAATAGGAAGTTCTTTATCTACAAGACAAATTACTGCTCCACTACCAATAGTTAAATTAAGCTTTTCAAGTAAGTAAAAGTTTTTAACTGAGGATTTATCGGGCATCATAGTTTTTTTAATTTCTATCGGATAAATCGTTTGATTTTCTATAATAAGTAGATCTATTTCTTTTATATCTCGATCTCTATAATAATATATAGGAGGTTTAAGGCCATTGTGGATATAGGATTTTATAATCTCGCTAACAACAAAGGTTTCAAAAATAGATCCGCTTGCAGCTCCTAACTCTAAATTCTCCGGAGTCGACCAGGCTCCTAAATAACTACATAAACCCGTATCTAGAAAATATAATTTTGGAGACTTTACAATTCTTTTAGTAATATTTGTAAAATATGGCTCCAAAAGATAAATAATTCCTGAAGCTTCCAGAATAGATAGCCATTTTTTGGCTGTAGGAGGGCTAATATTTGCATCTCTTGCAAGATCGTTAAGATTAAGTAATTGCCCGCTTCTTGCTGCAGTACCACGGAGAAAATTAAGAAATGATCTTTCGTTTCCTACGTTCGCAAGATCTCTAACGTCTCTTTGAAGATAGGTTTGTATGTAGGAACTATAAAATAAATCTCTAGTAGATTTATTTGCTGCTGTTAGTGCTGGGTAAGATCCGCGCCATATGATTTTATAAATTTCTTGTAGTAGAATCCCATTACCACCTCCATAAACACCTGGTATAAAAGGCCTTACGCCTTGTCCGTTTCCCAGAAGTTCACTCATAGAAAAGCCTAGCATATTTAAAATAGCAACTCTTCCGGCTAAAGATTCTGTAATATTCTTCATTAAATGAAAAGCCTGTGATCCGGTAAGCCAAAATTGCCCGGATGTTTTATTCTCATCTACATAGATTTTTATTATGGATAAAAGTTCAGGAGCATATTGAATCTCATCAATGATAATTGGCGGAGGAAATCTTTGCATAAAAAGCTTTGGGTCCTCTTGTGCAAGATTTCTGATTATAGGATCATCGAGTGTAACATATGTCCTATTATCTCTATTAACATGTTTAAGAAATGTGGTTTTTCCTACTTGTCTTGGACCAGTAATTAGTAGCACCGGAAAAGAGCGAGCAGCCTCAAGAAAACATAATTCTAATGAGCGATGTAAATATTTCATATATTTCAGCTATAATTAAAGTATAATTTTAATATAGCCGAAGAAATAACCCTTTACAATAACTAAATTCTATCATCTACTTTGGCCCCTTTCGTAGAGAGTTTTTCGAGCAGAGCCCTTAGTAGAGTAGAGATCCTCAGGGTAATAATTTAGTAATCTCGGGGCGGCTACTCAATATGTTAAAATAGACAAGATAATATCAAAATATTATATATTAAAAATCTTAACGCTTAGCTTAGTCTGTAAAACATTACCATTGACCCCCTATTATTAACATTGTATATTAAAAGTATAACTTTAATAATACTATATATGATAGCCAGAATTGCATATAATGAAATACTAAAAGCTTTAAGTAGACAATCAGCAGTTGGAATTATAGGTCCAAGGCAGGTTGGTAAAACTACGCTAGCACTTGAAATTTGTAATAAGTTTGATTCTATCTATTTAGACTTAGAATCTAGACAAGATAGAGCAAAACTAGAAAATCCCTCTTTATATCTAAATCATCATGAAAACAAAATGATAATTTTTGATGAGATTCATCGGATGCCTGATATATTTCAAGAGTTAAGAGGAATAATAGATATTAGACGTAGAAATCAAAAAAACTACGGACAATTTTTAATATTAGGTTCTGCATCAATAGATTTATTAAGGCAGTCAAGTGAAAGCTTAGCAGGCAGAATAGAATATATAGATCTGCTTCCTTTAAATGCTATAGAGATAAATAATAATGCTTCAGAGTTACAAAATTTATGGCTAAGGGGAGGTTTTCCAAATAGTTATTTAGCAGATAGCGAAGAAGGAAGTTATATTTTCAGGCAGAATTTTATTCAAACATATTTAGAAAGAGATATACCTCAGTTTGGCCCAAGGATACCAGCTGAAACACTTGAAAGATTTTGGATTATGTTAGCTCACCATCAGGGGTCTATGTTTAATGCCTCAAAATTAGCGGCAAGTTTATCTACAAGCAGTCCAACAGTTAGTAAATATTTAGATTTATTAGTTGATCTATTATTGGTTAGAAGATTGCAGTCTTACCATTCTAATTTAGATAAAAGGCAAATGAAATCACCCAAAACTTATATAAGAGATAGTGGTATTTTACATGCTCTACTAGGAATAGAAAGTTATGATGATCTAATGAGTAATCCAATAGTAGGTAATAGTTTTGAAGGGTTCGTAATAGAAAATATAGTATCAGTAATTCCGCATAGAACAAAAACTAGCTTTTATAGAAGTAGCGCAGGAGCTGAAATAGATTTAATTCTTGAGCTACCTAAAAATAAAGGTTTATGGGCGATAGAGATTAAACTCGGACTAAACCCAAAGCCGAGTAGAGGTTTTTATAGTGCAATTAGAGATTTAAAACCAAAAAGATCCTTTGTAGTATATTCAGGAAATGAGAATTATCCTATTTCAGAAGGAGTAGAAGCTATAGGATTATTTGAAATAACAAAGATTTTAAAAGGATTGACCTAGAGAAGCTTTAGCATCTAGGTAAGGCGGTATATTTATTATGGAATATATAGTTTACAAGATAATTAAAGATTTTAAAAAGAGATTTTTAGGCTGAGATATTATGTAAGAAATTATTCATTATATCCTCATTTCTTTTAT
>JANRMA010000174.1:0-7653 GCA_033762035.1 Rickettsiaceae bacterium | reverse complement strand
TAGAATAGCTAACTGAGTATTATTCTGGTTGCAAGCAAGTATCAATGGGGTGTTGCCATAGTGATCTACGACATTTATATCAGCACCGTACTCTATAAGTAGTCTAGCTATATCAAAATTTTCGCTCATACAAGCACATATAAGAGGAGCGCTAATATGGCGACTTGCAATATTCACATTAGCAGCGTTTTCTACCAGTAGAGTAGCTAACTGAGTATTATTTTGATTACAGGCAAGTATCAATGGGGTGTTGCCATAGTGATCTAAGATATTTATATCAGCACCGTACTCTATAAGAAGCCTAGCTATCTGAGTATTATTCTTCTTGCAAGCAAGTATTAAGGGGGCCGTATCATACTGATTTGCAATATTTATATTAACCCCTTCTTTTATGAGTCTTATAACCTCTTGTGTATCGATATTTTTACGAGTTAGCTCTTGTAATAGCTGATTTGATTTTTTTGCTACCGCATTTTGAGAAAGAGTAGGCTTTGAGATATTATTTTCTTTTTTACTCATAAAATTATTTTATGAGATAATGCATTAATACGTCAAGAAACTAAAGCTTAATCTTCATAAATCTATCAGAATCTTGACAAATATACCATAATCTCTGAGATTATTTTAATAAAGCAATTATTTATAATTAACCTATGTAACTTAAAGAGGCTGCCCTAAATAAAACCTCTACTTCTAGATAAGAATTATACTGATTTGTAATATCAAACTCAGGATAATCTTCAGGCGGTAAAATAGTTGCTACTGACTCCTCTGTCTCTACTGCAATAGGAGTTGCAAGTGGTAGGAATTCAATTTTACCTTCTTCATCGTATACAAGGACCTCATTCGCCAATAACAAATGTCTTAGAATATACTGGACATATAAAGTATATTCTTGGGGCGATAAAGATTCTATGCTGTATTGTTCATTACTTCTTTTTACTAAATTAGATATTAAAGTCTTTATCTGATCAATATTGATTTTTTTTGACATATATTAATTAATAAAATTACAAAAAAATGATAATTTTTTGTTTTACGAGAATCAAGGTAGCATAAATTACATAATTATTTTAGTCAATTATATTTTTGCATAAATTAAATATATAACTAATATAAATTAAAAAGGAGATCTAGATCTTAAAGCAGCTGTAAGAGTGCCCTCATCTAAGTAATCTAATTCTCCGCCAATAGGAATGCCGCTAGCTATTCTAGTGATTTTAATTCCAGAATCTTTAAAAAATTCTGTAATATAATAAGCAATAGTTTGTCCGTCTAATGTAGTGCTTGTTGCTATAATGAGTTCTTCGGCTCCAATTTCTTCTATTCTAGATTGTAGTTTTTCTAAACGAAAATCTTTTGGCTGACTTCTAAAGTTACTTAAACCACTAGAGCCTAGTACATGATAAAATCCCTTAAAACTTGCGCTTCTTTCTAATGCCCATAAATCTGCTATATTTTCTACAACAGCAATAATTTTTTCCCTACCATTTTCAGAGCAAATATTACAAGGATTTATATAGTCTAAATTAAAGCAGTATAAGCACTCTTTTACATGTTCTTCGGCTTCTAGTAAAGCATTTGACATAAGGCTCATACGCGTTTTTTCAGCTAAAAAATGCAATACTATTCTTCTTGCAGAACGAGGCCCTAGTCCAGGTAATTTAGAGAATAAATATATTAAATTTTCAATCGAATTGTCGCTCACTATACGATATTTCCTATATTTAAAAAGGCAGTTTAAAGCCAGGAAGAAAGCCGCCCATAAGACTACCCATTCTTGCCTGAGAATCTTTTTCATGTTTTTCTTTAGCATCGTTAAATGCTGCAACTATTAAATCTTCTAGAACCTCTTTTTCCGAAGGGTTACATAATGATTCGTCTAATTTAAGAAACTTAATTTTACCATCTCCTTTAAGGGTAACATTTACAAGGCCCCCACCAGCTTTGCCTTCAAATTCCATATTATACATTTCTTGCTTCATGGCTTCCATTTTTTTCTGAAAATCCCCAGCTTGTTTAATTACTTCATTAAAATTCATATATACCTCTTTAGATGAATTTACTCATTCGTGGTTATTATATCAATCATTTTCAGTTCTTCAAAATTTTTTGAAATTCTTGCTATAATATTATTTTTCTCCAAGTCTGCAAAAATTGTAGCTTTATAGGATGATATATTATCTTTATAAATAAATTGCACTGATATTTTGCGTTTTGCCCATTTTTCTACAAATTTCTCTACAGATTTTTCGAATTCTATGTCTTTTTTTGCCCTAGCGATTTTTATAGAATCTAGGTTTAGTTCTATAATTTCTGCTTTATTAAAAAGTTCGTAGAAAATATCCATCTCTTTATTTTCTGATAAATATTTTAAAAATAAATCAAAATCTATAATGTTATTATGCTTACTTGCATCAGGAATAGTTTTTTCTTGTATGATTGTTTTGTGAATCTTTACGTCTTCTATATTGGTAGATAGTGCTATATTTTCCTTCAGGGGAGTGGGGTTATTTATTTCGCTCTGACTATTTGTATTAATAATATTAGATTTTTGACTGGAAGAATTTGTAGAAATTACATAAATTAACTTTAGAATTAACATTTCCATATTTAAAAGCCCATTTTCTGCTTGCTTTAAATCTTGCAAAGATGAATAAGATATTTTCCATAAAATTTGCAAAAATATCGGATCTGTTTTTTGTGATATTTCTTGCGCTTCTTTTTCTATGGCAAAAAATTCAGGAGAATTATAATTCTTGCAAGCGATTTTTTTAGCGATATATGCAGTTGCGCTCAATAAATTATGCATAAATACATAAAAATCTGTATGAGTTGCGTAATAATCAGAAATTATTTTAAGGCCTAAATCCGCATCTTGATTAAGTATAGCAGTAATTAAATCTAAGCAGATTTTATAATCGTTACTACCAGTCATTTGCTCTACCGTAGATTCCGTTATCTTCTGATTATTTGCAATTAATATAGCTTGATCTAGCAATGAAAGACTATCTCTTGCAGAGCCTTCTCCTTTACGGGCTATAATTTCTAATGCGCCTTGCTCAATCTGCACGCCCTCTTGAGCGCAAATTTTACTTAACAAATCAACTAATGTTTGTAAATTAATTCTCTTTAATTCAAATCTTTGACAGCGAGAAATTATAGTAAGTGGAATTTTATGCATTTCGGTTGTAGCAAAGATAAAAATACACGCTTCGGGTGGTTCTTCTAAGATTTTGAGTAATGCATTAAATGCATTTTTAGAAAGCATATGAACTTCATCTATTATAAATACCTTGAATTTACCTATCATAGGCTTATATTCTGCATTTTCTATAATTGCTCTTACGTCGTCAACTCCTGTTCTACTTGCCGCATCCATTTCGATAATATCAGGATGAGAATTTTGATTAAAACTTACGCAATTAGGACATGTTTCGCAAGGAATAAGATCTTGACTTTTGTTTGTACAATTTACAGTTTTTGCTATTATACGTGCAGTAGTAGTTTTTCCTACGCCTCTGATACCGCATAATAAATAACTTTGAGATAGTTTGCCTTGTAAGAAAGCATTAGTTAAAACATGTACCAATACATCTTGTCCATGTAATTCTGAAAGATTTTTGGGTCTATATTTTCTAGATAAATTTATATATATTTTTTGGAGGAGCATAATTCATCTTGCAACTTTTGTGAAATAAAAACAAGACTAATATAGCAGAGAAAAAAATTATCGCTAAGAGTTTTATGTAATTTTTTTGAAACAGATTATATTCTACTAGATTTAATCATTTTGGCTTTAGAGTCATCCCAAATATAGTGAGTATTTACTGTTTTTACTTCGGTAATAATTATATCACCATTAGGCATTTGGGCAACATCGCAACCACTTTTTAATGATTCTGTTATGATAGGAGTAATTTTACAAATATACTTTACATCAGTTAATATATTTTTCTCGGTTTTTGTATTTTCTGTCATATTTCAGTTACTAAAAAATTATAATATTTATTATAGAACAAAATAAATGTAATTGCAATATTAAATTGCATTAAGATAACGAATTATAATATTATTTTACTAATTATGTAATAAATCGGGATGCCTATTGTAATATTAAATGGAAATGTTACTCCAAGACTTATAGGTAAATAAATAGACTCTTTGGCCTCGGGAAGTGCTAGTTTCATAGCTGCAGGAACTGCAATATAAGAACTACTAGCCATTAATGCCATAAAAAGCAAGGCATCTGGCTTGGATAAGCCTATTAAATAAGCAGCAAAAAGCCCTATTAAGCTATTTATTAATGGCATATAGATACCGTATAATATCAGGCTCCATGTGATTTTTTGTAAATTTTGGATATTTTTTGTTACTATCAGCCCCATATCAAGCATAAAAATACATAAAATACCTTGAAAAGGATCTACTAAGAATGGCGCAACTTTTTGAAGTCCCGCCTTTCCGGAGATTATTCCTATTAAGAAAGATCCAAGAATAAGCAATACAGCCCCGTTTGCAAAAATTTCATATGCAAGTTTAGCTTGCTCTTTTGGATGAATATTTGTTTCAGGGGCATAAACATGAGCTATATATAAGCCAGAAACTATAGCCGGTGCCTCCATTAAAGCTAGAATAGATGACATATATCCAGAATATGTATCATTATTTAGAATTAAAAAATTAATTGCGGCTGCAAAAGTTACTATACTTACAGATCCATAATGGGCAGCAAGAGCTGCAGCGGTAGGTTTATCTAGATTTGTGGTTTTGTTTATTAATAAATATGCTAAAAAAGGTAAAGTAAAGCTGAGTGAAATAGCCAGAATTATTGTGCTTAAAATTTGATACGTAAAGTTTTCTATGTAAGAAACTTGGACTCCTCCAGTAAAACCTATAGACATCATGACATATATGCTTAAATATCTCCCCATACTATCTGGTACTGCAAGATCAGATTTTAAAATGCCAGCAAAAGCCCCAAGTATAAAAAAAAGTACTATAGGAGACGTAAAATTTTGTAAAAATATTTCTAGCATATTTGAAAATTCACTTTTTAATTTAAGGCTGTGATATACTAGTTCAAATATTATTCATGTCAAGGTTGGTAGGTTTGTAATTACCAAAACACTTTTAGTAGAGAGGTTTTAAGAATACTCTATTGATTATAAATTCTTTTACTAATTTGATTTAAAATTTTACTATCTAAATTAGCCTCTTTGCTTATGTATCTATCGGGTTTTATCCGAATTTAGAGAGATTGTCCGCATTCCTATAGAAGAACAAATCCACCTTTCTGAGTTGTATAATTTAGCTTTTTCATATGCCTTATTTCTTTCTTGTAGCAAAGTATCGCTATGTTCTGTGCCACTAAAAATTATTAGTTTTAATTCTGCGACCAGCCAGGAACATATATCTTTTAAATATTGATACAACTTTCTATCTTTTTTACAGTTTTCGGATTTCAGGTCTCTACCTAACTCTGCAGTCATCTCTTTTAGTATAGGCTCTAAATCCTCATCTTTTTTAATGCTATTTACTAAATTACCATATCTTTCTATTAATTCGCTACTAGCTTGACTATTCACTAAATAGCTAATAAACTTATGTAAATTATTGACTAGCTCTCGATTCTCCGGCAAAAGATAATCCAGATTCTCATCTGAATTTTGCATAATTTTATTGTTCTGATCTGCATCTTGCGCAAGAAGCTCAAGGTCTAAATCTTCATACTCATCTGCAGACTCGTTATTATTTTGCTTCCTCTCTTCGTTGTCTTTGGGAGTTGCTGTATCGAGGCCCATATAACTCTATTGTTTTATTTTTATTTTTGCATAAAAAATTAAAAAAAACCAATATATACTAAAACTTTTTTGAAATTTTATGCTAATTGTAGCGTTTATGCATCTTTATGATGTGCAATATGGCTCAAGAAAGAAGAATAGATGCTTAGGTCCACGGGTAATCATCCCGCAAAAGCTAGTAGAAGTATTAATTTTTTTTAGATGCAAGAGCCAGGGCTAAATCATAAATTTTTTTTCTTGCATCAGCATCTTTTATAGTTGCTACCACCAAGTTTAGTTTTTCTAATTCATTTTCTAAATTTTGAATCTCGGAAGTATTCTGAGAGTCAACTTCATATGTAGCTTTTTCGTCGTGCAACAATCCTATTTTCTGGGTTTTGCCGCCTAAATCATTAAAGAAAAATTCCAGAGGAACAAATAAAAGATTTGCAAGAGAATATAATTTTCCAGAAGAAATTCTATTAGTTGCTTTTTCATATTTTTGTATTTGCTGGACGCTCACATTAACTGCGCTAGCAAGCTCTTGTCTACTGAGGCCAAGTACCTGTCTTCTTAATTGTAATTTCCTACCCACATGTTGATCTATATAATCAACTTTTCCCTTTTTATTAGATATAGTTCCTTCTTTCATTCTTGAATTTTTGAGAAAAAAATTACGCGACAGCATTGTCTCTAGTGTGATTATAAACTACAATATTTACTTGTAAAGCAAAAAATATCTTCTGCGTAATAAAAATTATCAAAAAATTTGATCTAGCATAGTTTGCCTTATTTAGTCTGTTTTTCTTAAAAGCAATGGCATTAAAAAAGAGACAATAAAATAAATATATAAATATTTATTTTTGTTGTTGTAATAAAATGTTTCGCCGTTTACTTTCCGAGGTAAGTAACTATCTAAGTTAACTACTTGGTTTATTTTAGTTTTATATAATATCCTGCCAAAAGAATCTATAACGCCCGAGATGCCATTATTTGCAACTCTAACCAAGGGTAATTTACTTTCTATGGCTCTTATTTTTGACATATAGAAATGTTGATATGGTCCAGAAGAGTCTCCGTACCACCCATCATTTGTTAAATTCATAATAAAATCTGCATCTTTATTACTCATTAATACTTCTTCTGGAAATATTATCTCGTAACATAGTAAAGGTCTTATTTTTAATCCAAATTTTTCTAATCCCACAGTAAATCTTGGGCTTCCAGGTGAATATTGCTCGTCACCTGGGGTTAGTTTTTTCATGTAACTTATATAATCTGAAAATGGCACATATTCCCCAAAAGGTACTAAATGAGATTTGTGATATTCGAATAATAACAGACCCGCCTGATCTATAGAATAAATAGAGGCAAAAATTTTATTTTTCGTTCTTTGAGGATTATATAAATTATCAGTAACGCCTCCAGTAATTAATATAGAATTAGTTATAGCTGTGAATGCTTTTAGCTTATTATATACAATTGTGTAGGTTGGCTGCACAATTACGGCAGATTCTGGCCAAATAATTATATCAGGAAAAAACGGAGATAAGTTTTCTGACGAAAGATCTATATGCTGCTGAAAATTAGACCAAAAAGCTTCTTGTGACCATTTATCTGATTGTTTGATACTGGGCTGGACTAATCTCAGCTTTATGCTAGTATATTTGACTGGATTATTTTGAAGGATTTTATTGCCAAATTCATACGAGAAATACCATAAGGGCGCGGTTATAAATACCGTAAAAAATATAAAAAATATTCTTTTTTTGTTTAGTAAGTAAAATAGGCTAGCAGAGGTAATAACAACCAAGATACTTAGGCCGTAAATACCAAATAGACTCGCAATTTGAGTAACTGAATCTAAGAA
>JANRMA010000173.1:0-10948 GCA_033762035.1 Rickettsiaceae bacterium | reverse complement strand
GTTTATGTAACTCTGTTAATTTTTTTATCAGCTGGGCGCTAATTTCGTGGGCTTTTAAACTAGAAAGAGATCCCAAAAAGCTCCCCACGGCTGTTCTTTTGGCATCTACTACATATACTTCATTCATAATTAATCCTTTGGTTTTACCATATCTTCTGGTTTTACTATTCTATCAAATTCTTCTTCATTCAAGAGTTTAAGTTCTATAGCGGCTTCTTTGAGCGTTTTATTTTCATGTAGAGCTTTTTTTGCAATTTTAGCAGCATTATCGTAGCCTATATGGGGATTTAGACATGTTACAAGCATTAAAGAGTCGCGTTTATATTGCTCTATTTTTTCTAAATTAGGAGCAATATCTTTTATACAATTTTCCGCAAGACTATCGCTAGCCCCCGCAAGAAGATTGATAGATTGAAGTAAGCTGTAAATTATTACTGGTTTAAATACATTTAGCTCAAAATGTCCGTTTGATCCAGCGATAGTAATTGTTGTATTATTGCCAATCACTTTTGCGCATACCATAGTCATCGCTTCACACTGAGTAGGATTTACCTTTCCGGGCATTATAGAAGACCCAGGCTCATTTTCTGGCAGTAATAATTCTCCTATGCCGCATCTTGGGCCCGAGCCAAGTAATCTAATATCATTTGCTATTTTCATTAAGCTTGCAGCTAGTACGTTTAAGGCCCCAGAAAATTCTACCATCGCATCATTAGTAGCTAAAGCTTCAAATTTATTAGGAGCTGATTTAAATGCGCCGCCAGTTAATTTACTTACTTCTTCTACAAAAAGATTTGCAAAATCTTTTTTTGTATTTAATCCGGTTCCAACGGCCGTCCCACCTTGTGCTAAAAATAATACAGATTCTAAAGCTATATTTACTCTTTTGATACCATTTTCCACCTGAGCTGCATAAGCTGAAAATTCTTGCCCCAGCGTTATAGGAGTTGCATCTTGTAAATGAGTTCTGCCTATTTTGACTATATTCATCCATTCCTGGCTTTTTTTAGTTAAATATGAGTGTAATTTTGCAAGCGCAGGTAATAAATGATCTTTTGTAGCTAAATATGTAGCTATATGCATTGCGGTAGGGAAGGAATCATTAGAAGATTGGCTCATATTAACATGGTCGTTAGGGTGCACAGGATTTTTAGAGCCCATTTTACCACCTAAAGATAGGCAAGCTATGTTTGATATTACCTCATTCACATTCATATTAGTTTGTGTACCTGAGCCAGTTTGCCATACTACCAATGGAAAATGCTCGTATAAATCTTCATTAACAATACGTTCAGAGGCAGATATTATTGCGCCAGTTATTTCATTGCTTAAAATACCGAGCCTATTATTTGCTTTTGCAGCGCATTTTTTTTGAATCGCAAAGGCTCTAATTAGATCCTTTGGCATTTTTTCAGTGCCAATTTTAAAATTTTCTAGCGATCTTTGAGTTTGGGCCCCGTAATAAAAGTTATTATCAACCTCTATCGGTCCAAACGAATCAGTTTCGGTCCTCTTGTTCATAGTCCTTCTTTCCCTCTAAAATAAACAATGTTGTTATAGTATAATATTATAGTTTATTATATCTTTTTCTGTTGTATCAACACTAATAGATATCTTCAAGAGATTTGCGAAATAATATATAAAAAAAGAAATGCAATTTTTTGTGCTTAATGGCACATCTAGATGCTCTCCTGTTACTATAGAGATTTTTTCCGAATCTACGTTGATATTTTGACCACTCGCCGATATAGTAATTATAGATTTTTGTTTCTGATCTTTATCAACATTCACTTCTATTGTTCCTCCATATATAAGAGAATAGCTAGCATGATGAGCAAGGCAAATAATTAGCTTACCAATATCGGATGAAATAGATGGATCCGAAGAGCTAAGGTGATCTTGATTAAAATTTAGCCGGATTTTCATCATCTGAAGATAGTCTTGTGTAATTTTATTTAGCTCTTCAAAATTAGCAGATGTAGAATTATGGGTCATCCCATAGGCGTTTCTGTAAAAAATTAATCTAGCTATAGTTTGCTTTGCACAAGAATCTAAAAGTTCCATAGCTTTTTTGCGTATTATATCATCTTTAGATTCCAAAAATTCGGATACATTTCCTAAAGCGCCAAGTATTCCAGATAAATCATGACAAATTTTTGTTGTAATATATTGAGATAATTCCATAAAATGTGAAATCTCATGAAGATTATTATTTTCTGTATTCATAAATGTAATATTGTTAAGTATATATCAAACATTCAAGAATAAATATAAAATCTAAAAACACAAGAGAAAATACTGATACAAATGGGATTTTTTGGTATTTTCACCTATTAAAAGTCCTGTATAACAAAATTTACTTATTTTTACTGCGCAGCAGCCTAGTCTATTTACATAACTTACAGAAAAAATTGAATTATATATTGAATTAGGTTTTTACATCAGGATGAGTTAGTGTTATGATTAGTCTATATAAATAAATATTTCTATTTTTTGTGAAAAAAATTACCTTGTTTTTATTGCTTTTTATAACTTCTAGTGTATTTGCATCAGAGCCTAAGCCTTGGCAAATGTATTTTCAGCCTGCTGCAACAGAAATAATGGCGGAAATAGAGAAAGTATACTGGATGATGCAAATAGTAATCACAGTGATTGTAGCATTTGTTGCAATCTTGCTTTCTTATACATGTTATAGATTTCATCACAAAAGAAACCCTATTCCTGCTAAATTTACTCATAATGTTACCATAGAAATAACTTGGACCCTCATTCCTGTATTAATTTTATGCTTTATATCAGTGCCTTCATTTAAATTACTTCATAAAGAGCACGAAATACCGACAGTAGAACTTACTATTAAAGTTACTGGTCATCAATGGTATTGGTCTTATAGCTATCAAGATATTGCAGGTAGTAACATAAGTTTTGATAGTTACATGATAGACGCGAAAAAAATTACTACAGGACAAAAAAGATTGTTAGATGTAGATAATAAATTAGTAATACCCCAAAATACTAATGTAAGGTTTTTGATTACAGCAGCAGATGTAATACATAGTTTTACAGTCCCAAGTTTTGGTTTTAAGATTGATGCAGTGCCAGGTAGAATCAATGAAACTTACGTTAATGTGCCAAAAACTGGTGTATATTACGGACAATGTTCTGAAATTTGCGGTGTGAATCATGGTTTTATGCCAATAGCAGTAGAAGTTGTTACTAAGGATGAATTCGAGACTTGGCTTCAGGGCGCTAAAGCAAAATTTGCAGCAAAAAATGTAAATTTAGCGCGTAATTTCAAAATATTGCAAGAATCATTCTAAAAAAATAAGAAGTATATGAAAGATAAGAATTTTTTTCATACATTATAATTAATATATTTAACTAAAAAAGGAGTCAGCGCATGTCTGCCGTACAAATGAACATAGATGCAGAGCACAACCATAAGCCATCAGGTATTACTAGATGGTTATTTTCCACGAATCACAAAGATATTGGTATAATGTATATTATTCTTGGGATAATAGGTGGTGTAGTTGGAGGCTTATTCTCTGTAGGTATTAGAACTCAGCTAAGTGCAGCTGACATGAATATTGTAGGGGATAATCATCAATTTTATAATGTAATGATAACGGCTCATGCTGTATTGATGGTATTTTTTATGATTATGCCAGCTATGTTTGGTGGTTTTGGTAATTACTTTGTTCCTTTGATGATAGGAGCGCCAGATATGGCATTCCCCAGGATGAATAATATTAGTTTCTGGCTTATGGTACCTGCGTTTATTTTATTATTACTATCTGCGGTAATAGACGAGGGCCCAGGTACCGGCTGGACTCTCTATCCGCCTTTAAGCTTAAGCGCATCCCATCCTGGTATGTCTGTAGATCTTGCTATATTTAGCCTACATTTAACTGGATTATCTTCAATAATTGGATCAATTAATATTATAGCTACTATTTTAAATATGAGAGCCCCAGGTATGAGTCTTTTAAAAATGCCGCTTTTTGTATGGTCTATTTTTATTACCGCCTTTTTGTTGGTGCTTGCATTACCGGTCCTTGCTGGCGCTATTACTATGCTATTATTTGATAGAAATTTTGGTACAAGTTTCTTTATTCCTGCTGGAGGCGGAGATCCGGTATTATTTCAGCATTTATTTTGGTTTTTTGGTCATCCAGAAGTTTATATAGTTATATTACCTGCTTTTGGAGTTGTAAGCGAAGTAATCTCTACTTTTTCTAAAAAACCTATATTTGGCTATTTAGGGATGGTTTCAGCCCTTTCTTGTATAGGTTTTTTGGGGTTTATAGTATGGGCTCATCATATGTTTACTGTCGGTCTTGTATATAATTCTTTAGTATATTTTAGTGTTGCAACAATGATTATTGGAGTTCCTACCGGAATTAAAATTTTTAGCTGGATAGCAACTATGTGGGGCGGATCAATAGAATTTAAAACTCCAATGTTGTTTTGTATTGGTTTTATTATGCTATTTGCGATTGGGGGCGTTACTGGTATAATATTAGCTAATGCTTCAATAGATAGAGTATTGCACGATACATATTATGTGGTAGCTCATTTCCACTATACTATGTCACTTGGGGCTTTGTTTGGAGCTTATGCAGGATTTTACTATTGGTTTGGCAAGATGTCCGGCTATATGTATAATGAAAAATTAGCCAAGTTACACTTTATCATAACTTTTATTGGGGTAAATATTACATTTTTCCCGCAGCATTTTTTAGGGCTTGCTGGTATGCCAAGGAGAATACCAGATTATCCTGATGCATTTGAAGGATGGAATATGGTCTCTTCTTTTGGGGCTTATATATCAAATTTCGCTGTATTGCTATTTATTTATATTATTTACAAGGCTTTTAAAGATAAAATCCCTTGTCCTGATAATCCATGGGGGGAGGGAGCTACAACTTTAGAGTGGACAATATCTTCTCCGCCTCCTTTCCATTGTTTTACGACTCAGCCAATTATAAAAGATAGCAATCATCATTGATATGACAAATAATTTAACTACAATAGACGATGCTAAATATATAAATATAAAATATTCAAGCCAGTCTACGGTTTTGGATTATATTTCATTATTAAAGCCTAGGGTAATGTCTCTTGTAATTTTTACCGCAATATCTGGCCTTCTACTTGCTCCGGGTAAAATACATCCATTTACTGCATTTGCTTCAATTTTATTTACATCTTTAGGGGCAGGAGCTGCCGGTGCCTTTAACATGTGGTATGAAAAAGACTTAGATTCTCTAATGGATAGGACAAAAAATAGAGCTTTGGTAAGAGGAGTAATAGAAGAATCTGACGCATTTGCATTTGCATTAATACTCAGCGCTATATCATTAATAGGTATGTGTGTTTGCGTAAATATCGTAGCAGCAACTCTTTTGCTTATTTCTATATTATTTTATGTAGTGATATATACTATTTTACTTAAAACTTCTACTGATCAGAATATTGTTATTGGAGGAGCATCTGGAGCCTTCCCTCCATTAATTGGCTGGGTTTCTTCAACTGGAACTATAGATATCGATCCTGTAATATTATTCTTGATAATTTTCTTATGGACTCCGCCTCATTTTTGGGCTTTATCACTTTACAAATCGGAAGATTATAAAAAAGCATCTATTCCTATGCTTCCTATCATAAGAGGAATTAGATCTACAAAAAATCACATCATATTCTATACGATATTAATGAGTATATCTACATTTTTGCCCCTTTTTACAGGTTTGTGCGGATTATATTATCTGATTTCTGCTTGTATATTGAATTTTTATTTTATCGTCTTGTCCTTGAGATTGAGTCTTGAAAGCGGTATAAAAAATGCACCGAAGTTATTTGGATATTCTATAATATATTTATTTGGTATTTTCGGTTTTATGGTTATAGATAAATTAAGTATTTTTACATTCTTATTTTATCAGCTCGCTTGACTTCTATATAAAATTTTGATAGAAGTGATGCTAATAACTCAATGGGACGTCGCCAAGTGGTAAGGCAACGGTTTTTGATACCGTCATTCGTTGGTTCGAATCCAGCCGTCCCAGCCAAAAAACCCGGGCAATATTATATTAAATACCATGTTTTAAATGATCCAGGTCTTAATCAGAATACGCTCGTATGCATCTATTTATATACACTAAGCTACATTTGTCCCAAAATCCATTTGGTGGGTTTAATCTTTAACTTTAGTGCAACAATTTGGGGTTTCGTATAATTTCAAGCCGCTAATTTTGACATACAGATCTTTAAATAATTCTGGTAAAATTTCTTTAAGTAGATGAACAGCGATATTTTCAGCAGTTGGGTTAGAATTTAGATAATAGATTTTTTGTCCCGTATAATTTTCTAGAAAATCCCCAAGCTCCTTGTCTGCGGTAGATAAAATAGTTGTATGATCTAAATTATCATTAACCCATGTAAGAGCTCTATCTTTTATTACCCCAAAATCTATTACTCTTCCAAGGGAATCTAACCTGCTAGTATCTTTAGAAGTAACAAATGATACCTCAAGTACATATCTATGACCATGAAGATATTTACATTTATTTTCATGGCCTATAACCCTATGAGCTGCATCAAATTCTATTTTTCTTGTAACTTTTATTTTCATTCAAATACCTAAAAATTCGTCTATATTATATAAACCAGGCTTCTGTTTCTTTAGCCAAATACCTATTTCTAAAGCATTTTTAGCCAATAAATCTCTATTATATATCTTATGCTTTATAATAAATTCATCATCGCTACTACAAAAAATTACCTCATGTTCTCCGGCTATAGATCCAGACCTAATAGAGTGAATATTCATGACATTCTCTCTTGGAGTAGTTGCGCTATTTAACTCTATTTTAAGATCTACTTCATTTGCAACAGCATTCCCTATCAAAAGAGCAGTGCCGGATGGGCTATCTACTTTGAGATTATGATGCCTCTCTATTATGTCAATATCATATTTTTTTCCAAGAATTTTAGATGCCTCTGATGCAAATTTAGCTAATAGATTTGCTCCAAGACTTACATTTGGCGCTACCATCACTGGTACTCTATCGGATAAATTATTAATAGAATTTGTCAGATTATTACTTAAATTTGTGGTTCCAACAACTACGCTATTACTTGCTTTTGCCTCAATCATATTATTTAACAAATGAGCTGTTGCGCTATTTATGCTAAAATCTAGAATCAAATCAGCTTTAGAGATAAAATTTTCAATAGAGTCTTCTTGTTTGTATATTAAAATATCTGAAAAATCTTGATATGATTTTGCAATCTTATATATCGCAGAACCCATTTTACCAAAACCATATATACCTAAAATCATAATATTTTCCTCGTAATTTATCTAGAGCTATTACTATCAATTATAGCATTAACTTCTGCAAGTAGCGGCGGCTCAAAGCCAAAAATTTTGCATTTTTTATATAGTAATCTTGCAGAACTTATACCCTCTATGGATAAATTTTCTTGCAGTGGATTTTGTGTAACTAAAGATGCTCCGAATCTAAAATTTCTAGATTCCTCGGAATAGCTTGAAAGCATAATATCTCCTATTCCTCCGTAAGATAATACATCGTACGGATCTCGGCCGAAATTTTTACAAATATTCATAAGTTCTAAAATACCTTCTGTACATTTTTGCGATCTATAATTTTGTCCGTAGCCTTTAGCCATAATATATCCGCTATAAATCGATATGATATTTTTATAACATCCGCAAATTTGCAAAGATATATAATCTTTAATCGGCTTGATTACAAAATTTTCTGTGGAAAGTAGCTTTGCTGCCTCTTGCGCTTTTTTGATATTTTTTGCACCTATGTTTGATGCGGCTTTTTTATCTAGCATTAATTCAGATGCGTAATTAGGCCCCCCAAGAACCAAAGGCTCTAGTCCAAATCTTTCTAGTACATTGCTTAAAAAATCAGAGGATGCAGGATCCATACCTTTTGAGGCAATAATAATATTTGGAATTTTTTGAAAGTACTGGTGATTTTGAGCAATAGTCTCAAATACAGCATTAGCGGTAGTAGAAATTATGGTATAATCAGGGGTAGTGTCCATTCTGCTGGTAAAGTTAATATTTTCGGATAAGTCCATTCTTGCGAGTTCTTTCATTCTCTCGTCGCTTCTAGTGATTAATTCTACCTTATTTGTTTTGCTGAAAACAGTAGCTAGAGCAAGCCCCCAAGCACCTGATCCTATAATTTGTATATTCTTCATTTTTTCCAGAAATATTTGATACTCAAAAATTGATTCACAAACTCAATATATTGTTTATAATGGTTCAGTCAAAATAAAACTATTAAATTTTTAAATGGATGACTGATCAGAAAAAATTTGTCTTCTTCGCTGCCATTACTGGCAACATACTTGAGTACTACGATTTTACTGTATATTTAGTATTTTACAGCATTATCGGGAAAGCTTTTTTCCCGCATTCTTCGGAATTTGCCCAGAGTATTCAAAGTCTTGGAGTTTTTGCTATAGGTTTTATTACAAGGCCAATAGGCGGTATATTATTTGGTTACATAGGAGATACATACGGAAGAAGAATGTCTCTAATATGTTCTGTACTAGGTATGACCATACCCACTTTTTCTATAGGGCTTATTCCCTCCTATGAAGAAATAGGTTTTTATGCCCCTACGATGCTTATAATATTTAGGTTAATACAGGGTCTATGTATAAGCGGAGAAGGTACGGGAGCTGCTATTTTTGTACTAGAACACCAAAATAACCTAAGACCAGGATTCATCACTGGCCTTGTGCATGGATCTAACATAGCAGGGACTATACTTGCCTCATTTATTGGTATAATTATACATCAGTATTTTAGCCATCTAGAATATGCTTGGAGGTTTGCATTTATACTTGGCGGATTTATGGGTCTTGCAACTTTTTATCTTAGATTACGCGTTTCAGAAACCCCAATATTTGCGGAATTACACGAAACAAAACGCACGCTAAAAACTCCATTTTTATCAGTAGTAAGAAATTCTTGGCAATCTATGTTTCTTACATTCTGTGTTGCTGGCTTTACGAGTAGCATATTTTATATGGTAAAAAGTTATGTTAATGTATTTTATAGAGATATTATGCATTTTGATACTTCCAGTGCCTTATTTTATTCAACATATGCTTCTATTATCTTAATGATGGGCATTCCGATTGCTGGTATTGCCGTAGATAGAATTGGAAAAGTTCCAGTTATAAAGTTTGCGGTTTGTATTATAATATTGCTTGCAAGCCCTGTGCTTATTGGTATGTCTTCAGAAAATCTGGTAATAAGATTTACCTCTCTTACAATTCTTGCTCTTATGGCTGCTAGTATGTCTGGATGTGCATATGTTTTTGTAATATCACTTTTTAGTCCAGAAGAAAGATTTTCCGGCGTTGCTTTTAGCTATAACCTAGGTATTGCAGTATTTGGTGGGACTTCTCCTATAATCTCAACCTGGCTTGTAGAATATACAAGATTATATTATGCCGCTGCTTTTTACATTATGGCTACAGGACTAATGTTTTTATTAGTTCTGACTTTAATGAAAAACATAGTCAGTAAAGTATAAAAGGCTATTGAGCCTATTGATATTCTATTAGTTTAGGATATTTTTTTATTAAAAGGATAAATTAGCGCTATGAGAGAAATAATATTAGATACAGAAACTACAGGATTAGATCCAAAAACTGGCCATAGAATAATTGAAATAGGCGCATTAGAAATGCACAATAAGGTTCTTACTGGATCTAGCTTTCATTATTACCTTAATCCTGAAAGAGATGTTCCGATGGAGGCTTTTCAGGTGCATGGTATTTCTACGGAATATCTATTAGATAAGCCAAAATTTCATGAAATAGCTGATTTATTCTTAGAATTTATAGGTCATTCTAAGTTAATAATTCATAATGCATCTTTTGATATGATGTTTCTAAATCATGAGCTAGATGTGATAAAAAAACCAACAATAGATTATTCTTTTGCAACCGATACGCTAATAATGGCCCGCAAAATGTTTCCTGGTCAGAGAAATAATTTGGATGCTTTATGCAAGAGATTTGGAATAGATAATTCTCATAGAAAATATCACGGAGCCTTAAAGGACGCAGCATTACTTGCAGAAGTATATATAGAGCTTACAGGGGGCAGGCAAATTAAATTTGCTATGAAACAAAAGGAAAATACAGTTATAAATATAGAAAAAAAGGGAGTATATAATCATCTAAACTTTGTTACGCTGCCTCCAACAGAAGCAGAGCTTGGATTGCACCAAAATTTGATGGAAGAAATAAAGAAAAGCTAAGTATAAGGCTTAATCTATAAAGTGTAAGATAATAAGAAGTGACAGTAATTTGTAAAAATGACCTACAAATTGAGCAAATACCTAAGTATAAAAGAAGGTGCACTAGCTAAATTGGCCTACTGAAAAGGCAAATATTTAATAAGGATGATTTTGATAGTTTATTGCCCGAAGAAATTATAGGAGATTATACATCCGAAAGATAGAAATATTCAAAATATATGTATATTGCTCTTCTTGAAATATTTGCTGTCACGCAAATATTTTTAGTTGATAAATAAAAATATTTGTTTATAATTTATTCTTGAATAAACCTAAACGATATTGTCATGAGATTACAAAAACCCAAAGAAAATCAAGTACTCATAGAGCCATTTTTATCTATGCACAATCCTCCACTCCATTTGGCGATTAGAAATAGTAATACAGCAGTAGCCATGGCTTTAATAGGCGCAGGAGCAGCTATTAATCAGCAGGATCGACCCGACTTTGACCCCCCCTGTCTTGGAAGTCTTATGTTATAAGGGGTTGATTTTTTTCAGACACGACTTTCTCCTCTATATCTGGTCGGTATCTTGATTTTTAAACTTGTAAGTATATTCCTTGTCTGATTAGGTATATCT
>JANRMA010000172.1:0-14403 GCA_033762035.1 Rickettsiaceae bacterium | reverse complement strand
GTTAGATCCTAATAAAACTTTAATTGGTTTTGCAGGATCTCCTTGGACTGTAGCTACTTATGTTTTATCTGAAAAAAGACAAGATTATGATTACTTAAGGTTATTATGCTATAATAAAAAAGAATTATTAGATGGTTTAATAGAGATATTAATTAATCAAACTATTATATATTTAATATCGCAAATCGAATCCGGAGTCGACGTAATAAAGCTCTTTGATTCTTGGGCAGGTATATTACCAGAAGAAGAATATAAGAATTATGTTATAGAGCCTAATAAAAGAATAGTAAAAGAAATTAAGAAACTATATCCTGATATACCGATAATATGTTTTCCTAGGGGGTCTAATTTTTTATTAGATAAGTTTATGCATGAAGTTTGTCCAAGTGCAATTGCAATAGATTATTTACTATCTTTGGAATATGCTAAAAAAATGCAAAAAAATACAGTAATACAAGGCAATTTAGACCCCATGGTGCTTTTGTCTAGTAAGGATTTAATAGCAAGTAAAATAGATTTGATAATGAACATGCTTGCAGGAGAGAGGTTTATTTTTAATTTAGGTCATGGTATAGATAAAAATACCCCATTAGAAAATGTTGCTTTTATGGTAGATTATGTCAAAAATTGGAAAAGAAAAAAATAATACAAAACTGGCTATAGTTCTGTTTAATCTAGGCGGTCCTGATAAGTTAGAAAATATAAGACCATTTTTGTATAATTTATTTTCAGATAAGTGGATAATTAGAGTGCCTTATTTAGTACGTAAAGCTATAGCTTTGTTTATTTCATATACTAGAGCCCCTCTTGCTAAAAAAAATTATAGTCTTATGGGAGGCTATTCTCCGCTTTTAAAAGAAACGGAGAATCAGAAAAATTTACTAAAAGAATATTTGCATAAAAGAAAAATAGATAATTTCGAAATTTTTATTTCAATGAGATATTGGCACCCTTTTTCTTACGATGTAATAAAGAATATAAAAGAATTTATGCCAGATAAAATTATATATCTTCCACTTTATCCTCAATGTTCTAGCTCTACTACTGTTTCATCGTTTGAAGATTTTGATAAGCAGGTAGAAAATCATTTACCAGATGTTGATGTTAGAAAAATAGGATGTTATTTTAATGACCAAGATTTTATAGAGGCCCATTTAGAATTAATCAAAGAATCATTAAAAAACTTTTTACCTAACGAAAAAGTCAAAATATTATTTTCTGCGCATAGTATACCTAAAAAATTTGTTAGTCAGGGAGATCCATATGAATGGCAAATAAATATGACATGTAAGGCAATTAATCAGGGTTTAAGGGAATATAATTTAGAGAGTATTTTGTGTTATCAAAGTAAAGTAGGTCCTATAGAATGGCTTGCACCAAGTACAGAAGATGTAATAGAGCAATGCGCAAAAGAAGGTATTAGTATGATTGTTGTGCCAATAGCCTTTGTTTCAGAACATATTGAAACATTAGTTGAGCTCGATATAGAATATAAACTTATTGCAGAAAAGCATGGAGTAAAATATGTTAGAGTTCCTGCTTTAAGCGCAAGTCCTATTTTTATCAAAGCATTAGCTAAATATATTAGTGCTTGTATTATTTCGGGTGATAAAAAAATGGCGTTTACTTCAGAAAAATGCGAAAGTAAATTTATAAATTGTATATGTAGAGAGTAAAATGACAGAATATTACGAATGGATTAAAGCATTTCATATTATTGCAGTAATTTCTTGGATGGCTGGGTTATTGTACTTACCAAGACTTTATGTTTATCATGCAGGAGTAGAAAAAGATTCTGAAGCTTCTTATTTATTTAAATTAATGGAACTGAGGCTACTAAGATATATTATGAATCCTGCTATGGTTGCAACCTTTATATTTGGATTTATTTTAACTTACATTTATGGAATAGAAGCTCTAGGACCATGGTTTCATATTAAAATGACTTGTATCACTTTACTAGCAGTATTTCACGGAATGCTTGCTAGATGGAGAAGGGATTTTGAAAGAAATGCAAATATCAAGGGGCCTAATTTTTTTAGAGTAATGAATGAAGTACCAACTGCACTTATGATAATTTCTGTAGTAATGGTTGTAGTTAAGCCATTTTAATAAATAATATAAGATGATAGAAGACAAGAATAGCCTTACTGCTGCAATTTTAATAATAGGAAATGAAATACTCTCTGGTATGACTCAAGACCAAAATGTAAAATATATAGCACAAAAACTAATTTTAAAAGGTATAGACTTGATGGAGGTGAGAATAATTCCAGATATAGAGTCAGATATTATAGAAAATGTAAATCATTTAAGAAAAAAATATGACTATTTATTTACTACTGGGGGTATAGGCCCAACTCATGATGATATAACTTCTAGTTCTATTGCTAAAGCTTTGGGAGTGAAATTAGTTGTCAATAAAATTGCATATCAATATTTACAAGATTTTTATCATCAAAGAGGTCAGGCAATGCTCCCATCTAGCGAGAAGATGGCTTTAATACCAGAAAATGCAGAGCTTATTGATGCAAGCATAACCAAAGCCCCAGGGTTTGTAATAGAAAATGTATTTGTCATGGCGGGAATTCCTTCAATTATGCAAGATATGTTTAATGATGTAGATAACAAGCTTCAAGCTTTAAGTCCTTTTATAATAAAGCATTTTACAGTTAATATTGGAGAAAGCCGAATATCAGAAATTTTAACGGACCTTCAGAATAAATATGCGCAGGTTAATATAGGAAGTTATCCATTTAAAATAGAAAATCTTTATTCTACTAAGATTGTTTTTAAGTCTAAAGACGAGGAATTAGTAGATAAAGCAATGAAGGATTTTAGCAAAACTCTTAAGACACTAGAAATAGAATATGTTTAAAGACTTTTTAGTATTTTTAATATTTACTTTTGGTTTGAATGTTTATGCATCTAATAATAATTTAAAAGTTTATACAGTAGGCATTGAAGAAGATCAGAAATATCCTTTTTATTATATATATGATAAAGAATTCAAAGGTAGAGTAAGAAATTTACTAGACTCCTTTGCTAAGGCTTATAATATCAAATTTATTTATCAAATATCTAATAGAATCTCCCTTCAAGAGGATTTAATTAAAAAAAAAATAGATTTTAAATTTCCCGATAATCCCTCCTGGAATTTAGGAGATAAAAATAATAACCCAGAGATTATATATTCTAATCCTTTTACTCATAATATAGATGCTATTTTTGTAAATAAAGATTTTAAGCGCGGCGACAAAAAGAAATTAATTAATAATTTTGGTCTTGTGAATGATATAATTCTTAGAGATTTAGATAAAAGAACAAAAGCAGGCAATGTTAAAGTTATAAAATCTGATTGTTGTGCTGATTTAGTTATTATGCTTGCAAGAAATCAGTTAGACGCTATTTTTTGCGATCTAGATGTAGTGAAATATTTAATAAAAAACTCTTCTCTAAAAGATGAAGTAGTGTTTAACGCTGATCTTCCATTTATCGATGGATTTTCTTATTTATCTACCATAAGTCATGAAGATATAATTCGTAGTTTTGATATATGGCTTAATAATAATAGAAGCTACATAGAGGGTATTTTACATGAAAACTAATATCTTAAGAGATAAAATAAGTAATCTAAAAATCGCCGTTGATGGAAGTTCTTGTACAGGCAAAGGAAGCTTATGCGCAAGACTTGCAGATGAGTTTAATTTGTATTTTTACAGCTCTGGTGTTTATTATAGAAAGTTTGCATATTTATACTTAGAAAATGAATCTAATATAGATCAAGTATTTAGATTGATAAGTCTTAATCCCGCTTTGTTTGAAGAGCTAGGCGAAAATATAGTGCAGACAGAAAATATAGCATCTGTTGCTTCCGATATTGCTAGAAATCTATTAGTAAGAGAATTTATTAATCAATATAATAGAGATATATTTACAAAATATCCAAGAGTAGTAATGGAAGGAAGAGACGTAGGATCAGTTATCGCTCCTGACTCTGATGTAAAAATTTTTTTACAAGCAAGTATAGATGCAAGAGCAAGAAGAAGGTTTGAACAAGAAAGCCATAGAAGTACCGGAAAAAGCTTAGAAGAAATCAGGGTACAAATGCTGACTAGAGATAATCAAGATGAGACAAGGAAATTGGCTCCGCTGATGGTAGCAAGTGATGCAATTATACTAGATAATAGCGATGAAGGTTTTGAGGAATTTTATAAAATATTCGTAAGTGCTATTGAGCAAAAATGCGCAGAACTACCAGATTTCGCCTTTGGCGCAAAACCAATCTTATGAGATAAATTAAAGCAAGATAAATATAAAATAGTTTTTGCAGTAAAGTATATAAGACTATATATATTTTTTATACAATTATTCCTTGAAGTGAGTATAAAAAATTTATATACTCACTACGGAATTATAGTTTTACAAGGTCATATTTGATAGATTAATGTAATAGTATAAGTATAAGTTATTTTTTAATTATATGAATCAACTAGCTAGTAAATTTTCTAATATTTTGATAAATCTTTCTAAGGATTTAAATGCTTTAAAGCAGATAGCTAGCAATATAGAATCTTATACACAAGTTTTATTTACAAACGAAATTGTAATAAAATTTCTTGTCTCTCCCATTGTGCCTATGGAACAAAAGCTTAAGTTTCTATCTAAAATAGAAGAAATTTTTTTTACTAAAAAGAATAAAATTGCTTCAAATTCTATTGTTATTCTTGTGAAATTAAAAAAGATAAAAATACTCAGAGAAATATCGGAATTATTAAACGCCTATATTTTAAAAAAAAGTGGTATAACTGAGACATTAGTTGTTTTTGCGAATAAACCACGTACTAAGCAAATAAAAATTGTAGAAGAGATTTTGGTGAAGGAATTCGATATTAAGCCGCAAATAAAAATTAAACTAGATGAAGGAGTAATTTCGGGATTCTATGCTTTTTTTGATGGTAAAATGCTAGACGCTTCTTTGCATAATACCTTTGAACGTTTAACAGATTTAAGGCCTAAGTAAATAAAAAAAGGAAAAATAATGAAATTTGATGCTAATGAGATAACTCAAATAATTGAAAAAGAAATAAATAATTTGCAATTCAAGGCCGATTTTGATGAAGTTGGTGAAGTAATTGCGGTTGGAGATGGTACTGCAACAGTTTTTGGACTAGAAAATGTTTGCGTTGGTGAAATGGTGATTTTTAGCTCTGGCGCTAAAGGCTTAGTACTGAATTTAGAAAAAGATTGCGTCGGGGTAGTTATTATGGGCGATGATGCTACTATTCACCAAGGCGATATTGTAAAGAGAACCAAGGAAATTCTTCAAGTAGGCATAGGTCCAAATTATTTAGGGAGAGTGGTTGATAGTTTAGGGAACCCTATAGATGGCAAAGGTGAAATTAAAACTGAAGTAAAAAGAAGGGTAGAATTTCAAGCTCCGGGTATAACTTCAAGAAAGAGCGTACACGAGCCCCTTCAAACTGGTATAAAAGCGATAGATGCATTAATACCAATAGGTAGAGGCCAGAGAGAGCTAATTATTGGAGATAGGCAGACGGGCAAAACATCAATTGCTATAGATGCAATTATAAATCAGAAATATGCTCATGAACATTCAGAAGATGAAAATGATAAAATATATTGTATTTACGTTGCTATAGGCCAGAAACAATCTACTGTAGCGCGTATAGTAAAACAGTTAGAAGAAGCGGGCGCTATGAAATATACAATCGTTGTTTCTGCATCTATCTCGGATCCTGCTCCATTACAATATATAGCGCCTTACGTGGGCTGTACTATTGGAGAATATTTTAGAGATAACGGCAAGCATGCCTTAATAATATATGATGATCTATCAAAACATGCTGTTGCATATAGGCAAATGTCTTTATTGCTCAGAAGGCCTCCAGGGCGCGAAGCGTTTCCTGGTGATGTATTTTTTATCCATTCAAGGCTTTTAGAAAGGGCTGCTAAAATGTCTGATGAAAAAGGAGCGGGTTCTTTAACTGCGTTACCGATTATAGAAACTCAGGCAGGGGATGTTTCTGCTTATATTCCAACAAACGTAATTTCAATAACCGATGGCCAAATATTTTTAGAAAGCGATTTATTTTACAAGGGAATTAGACCAGCTGTGAATGTTGGCTTATCTGTAAGCAGGGTAGGATCAGCTGCGCAAATAAAAGCAATGAAACAAGTAGCAGGCTCCATTAAATTAGAGTTAGCTCAGCATAGGGAAATGGAATCTTTTGCACAATTTGGCTCAGATCTTGACGAATCTACTAGACAACTTCTTACAAGAGGAGAGCGTTTGGTTGAATTGCTTAAGCAGCCGCAGTCAAAGCCTTATTCGGTAGTAGATCAGATAATATTAATTTTTGCCGGAGTTAGGGGATATTTGGACAAAATAAAGGCATCTGACGTTGGTCGTTTTGAAGAATCTTTGCTTAGCGCAGTGAAAGCATCTTATATGCCTTTATGGAAAAAAATAGAATCAGAAAAAAAACTTTCAGAAGCTATTGAGTCTGAACTTAAGGATTTAATTGAGGATCATCTTAAGAAGTTTTTAATACAAAGAGAAAGCGACGAAGAAAATAATAAAAAATAATGTTACTATATTATGTCTAATCTCAAAGTTCTTAGAAGCAGAATCAAAAGTATAAAATCTACGCAAAAAATTACCAAAGCTATGAAGATGATTGCTGTTTCCAAGCTTAATAAGGCAAAACACAAGCTTAAATTTGCGATTGACTATAGAGCTAAAATTTCGGAATTGCTTATGTATGTAAGGAACACTATAGAAATAGAAAAAGGTACTTTGCTTAGTAAAATTTTATCTGAAAATAATAACGCCTCAGAGAATACAATTATAATTATTTACGGATCTGATAGGGGATTATGCGGAGGATATAATTATAATATTGTAAAAAAATTGAAAGGGGAAATGGTAAAATACATAAACCCTCAAATAATTTGCATTGGAAAGAAAATTGGTAGTTTAGTTGCAAAACATGTAAAACCAGCTCTAGTAATAAATGCATCAGAAAATCCGGTAGAATTGTTAGATAAAGTTAAGGACTATATAATTCCGGTCATTTCCTCAGAAAACTCTTGTAATATTCTGATGCTATTTACAAAGTTTGTTAATACTATTAAATTAGAGCCTATGTCCTTAAATTTGATTCCTTTAGAGAATTCAGACGTAAAGTATGTTGATAAACCACTAGACTTCGAGGGAGAAAATTTGCAAGCTATTTTAGCGCAAAAATATATAGAAGCTAATATTTTAGCAACTCTATATCAGTCATTAGCGAGTAATTACGCATCCTCTATGACTGCTATGGATAATGCATCTAAAAATGCAGGAAATATGATCGAACAACTAACTTTAGAGCAAAATATAACTCGTCAATCTATTATCACTAATGAATTAATAGAAGTTATAGCAGGCGCTGGAGCTGTATAAATTTAAAACAAGGTATTTATGACTCAAAATATAGGAACAATAACCCAAATAATATCTGCGGTAGTAGATGTTGCTTTTGAAAATGGTGCTTTGCCCAAGATTCTAAGCGCTTTGACATGCGATTATAACGGCCAGAAAATTACTTTAGAAGTTGTGCAGCATATAGGTGATAACACTGTAAGATGTATTTCTATGGAATCTACCGAAGGGCTCAAAAGAGGTATTAAAGCTTATGATACTGGCTCTCCTATTATGGTTCCAGTAGGTAAATGTACTCTAGGTAGAATTCTAAATGTAGTAGGAGAGCCAGTAGATGAGATGGGCCCTATAAATAGCCCAACCAAAAAAGCTATTCATAATTATGCCCCTAATTTTTTAGATTTAGCTACTGATAAAAAACTTCTAGAAACTGGTATAAAAATTATAGATCTACTTGCTCCTTATGCTAAAGGAGGAAAAATTGGCTTATTTGGGGGAGCTGGCGTAGGTAAAACAGTATTAATTATGGAATTAATAAATAACGTAGCCAAAGCACACGGGGGATATACTGTTTTTGCCGGCGTAGGAGAGAGAACCAGAGAGGGGAATGATCTTTATCATGAAATGATGGAGTCTGGCGTAATTAACATAAAAGAACAAGAAAAGTCTAAGGTAAGTTTGGTTTATGGTCAAATGAGCGAGCCCCCGGGAGCAAGAGCAAGAGTTGCGCTTACTGGCCTTACGATAGCAGAAGAATTTAGGGATATGGACGGTGGTCAGGACGTGTTGTTTTTTGTTGATAATTTATTTAGATTTACTCAGGCTGGATCTGAAGTATCTGCTCTTTTAGGAAGAATTCCGTCAGCTGTAGGATATCAACCGACTTTATCAACAGATATGGGAGCAATGCAGGAGAGAATTACTTCAACAAGAACTGGCTCTATTACTTCTGTGCAGGCTATTTATGTACCTGCTGATGATTTAACAGACCCTGCTCCTGCTACATCTTTTGCCCATTTAGATGCTACAACTGTTTTAAGTAGGCAAATAGCAGAACTTGGAATTTATCCTGCGGTAGATCCATTAGATAGTACTTCGCAAATGCTAGACCCTTCTATTATAGGACAGGAGCATTATAATGTAGCTAGGGAAGTGCAGAAAATATTGCAAACCTACAAATCTTTGCAAGATATTATAGCGATTTTAGGCATGGACGAACTTTCCGAAGAAGATAAAATTATAGTTGCAAGAGCTAGAAAAATTCAGAAGTTTTTATCTCAGCCATTCCACGTTGCAGAGGTATTTACTGGAGCAAAGGGAAGATTTGTAGATTTAAAAGATACAGTAAAAGGATTTAAAGAAATAGTAGAAGGCGTGCATGATAATATTCCAGAAGCTGCTTTTTATATGGTAGGTTCTATAGATGAAGTTTTAGAAAAAGCAGAAAAACTCAAAAAAGCGGCATAATATTATGAGCTCTAGTTTAGGAAAAATAAGTTGCATAATATATACTGCAGACTCCTCTTGCGCTAGTCAAGAAGCAGACATGATTGTTTTGCCTGGCGCAGAAGGCGATTTAGGAGTGCTACATTCTCATTGTTCTATGATAGTATCATTAGTCAAAGGAGATATAAAAATATATAATTCAAACGAAATTACAGAAACTATACCATTAGAAGAAGCTAAAATTGCTTATATAGATAACAATCTAATAGAAATTTTTTGAAGATTGGTGTAATGAGGCTTTTCTGTTGCCCGGCAAGCCCCCAGCCGCTAAGCTAGGCTACTGTTATGCAGCAGCGTAAGCTACGTAACGATTATTGTCGTTTGCGTTTATGTTTATTTGATCCTTAAAGCATTGCAGCAAAAGTAATAATACTTCGGCCATAATACTCCGGCAGTATCTCTCCGAGCAAAAACCAAATCTTTACCAAGCACGTCGATCCTAATTCGCCCCCATAAGAATATTTGGTGGAGGCGCCGGGTTCTGCCCCCGGGTCCGCTTCTTCTATTTCATTTAGCAATTTATTGCCATAGCTAATTAAAGCCTCTATATTATATTATAAAAACTTTGAATATGCAAATTATTATAATTGGCAAAACTGGCCAGGTTGCAAATGCTCTTATTAATAACAAGCCTAAAGGAGTAGGTCTAACTATTTGCGGTAGGGAAGAGATAGATTTATCGTTAGATGAATCTATGGAAAATTTTTGCAAAAATTGCAGCAAAATTCTTAAAGGCAGCAAAAAAAATGTTATAATAAATGCTGCAGCTTATACAAATGTTGCAAAAGCCGAAGAAGAAGAGGGGCTTGCTATGCAGGTAAATGCATATGCCCAGGCCAGGCTTGCACGTTTTGCTGCGGATAATGATATTTTATATGTAAGTTATTCTACAGACTACATATTTGATGGAGAAAAATTAGGATCTTATCACGAAGATGACGAGCCAAACCCTCTTAATATTTACGGCAAATCTAAATTAGCCGGGGAGAAAATGATACATGCAACTAATGCAAATTACCTTATTTTACGTACGAGTTGGGTATTTTCGGACATAGGAAGTAATTTTGTAAAAAAAATATACGAAATGCTACACCTAAAAGATACAATTAATGTAATAGACGATCAATTTGGCACTCCAACTTCTAGTAAATTTATCTCAGAAAAAACTTACGAATTGATAAATATAGTGCAAAATTTACCTAGGATTAATGAAATCATTAATATTGCCCAGTACCCTTATGTTAGCTGGTACGAATTTGCATATAAAATCAAAGAGATATTACACCTAACTACAAAGGTAAATAAGATATCAAGCCATGAGTACGGGGCTAATGTAATAAGGCCCAAGAATTCAGTGCTTTCAACCCAGAAGCTAGAAAATTTCACGGGGCAAAATACCAGGATCTGGGCGATAGATTTAGAAGAAGTGCTAAATTCTTTAGCAAGACAGAAAGAACTTAACAAACAAAGCAAATGAATCTCAAAATATTATGGCTAGATAATATTAGCATTAAATACGGGCCATATAATACCCACGAAGCTTATGCGTCTGATATAGATTCACTAATCTCTTTTTTAATAAATAACGGCGAAAATGATAGTAATTCTGAGCTTGCGCCAGAAGACAAAGATAGCGTTAATCTAGACGAAGAGATAAGTAACTTATTACTCAGTGTAAATATAAGAAAATTAAGGAGCTGGCTTGCTTATTTGAGAAGTTTAAATTTACTACCTTCAACTATAGGGAGAAAATTATCCGCCATTAAGACTTTTTATAAGTTCTTGAGGTTGCGAAATTACAAAATAGATGAAGCAATTTTTACTCTAAGGAGTCCGCGGAGCCCAAAGGCAATTCCCAAATCACTAAATTTAGATCAGATCAATAAGACGCTCGAGAATATAGAACATAAGCATTATGCATGGATTACAGCAAGAAATAAGGCAATAATTATGCTCGCTTTTGGCCAGGGCCTTAGAATAAGCGAAATATTATCTTTAGATAAATCTCAGCTAGAGCAAGAATATATTAGAGTAAGAGGCAAGGGCTCAAAAGAAAGAATTTTGCCATGGCTTGAGTTTGCAAAAAAAGAAGTAAAAGCCTATGTTTCTTTGGTCCCTTTTGAGCTTAAAGCTGGGGAGTCTATTTTTAGAGGAGAAAAAGGCGCAAAACTTGCAAGAACCTACGTAAATAAGATTCTTGCTAGGCTCGGAGATAAGCTTAATATTGCTAATCTTGCGCCTCATGCATTTAGACATTCTTTTGCTACAGGCCTACTTGAAAATGGAGTTGATTTAAGAACAATAGGAGAGCTCTTGGGACATGTTAGCCTTTCTACTACTCAGATTTATACCAAAACTAGTATAGCCCATCTTCGCACAGCTCATAGTAAGGCATTTAAGTAGGGAACATTGTAGGAAGATTTTGCTTGCGGGCTATTTGGACTTTGTAATCATAGATTGTTTTTATATTGATTTTAGCAACCTATGGTATAAGTTATATAAGATAATTTATATATAAGACTCATATATTGTTACTTATTAATACATAAACGGATTACTAAAATGAATAATGAAGAAGGTAAGAATTCCGAATATCACAAGCATAATCTTTTGTCTGTCTTAAGAACTATTATACTGCGGGATGATTCAGATCTGGCAATTATCAAGCAGATGGAGAAAGATATGAAAATAGGTAGTCCTATACCCGATAGCTTAAATCGCTGGAAAAATGTATCTAATATAATCATTTACGCTATGCAAAACCCCGATAATCATGAGAGAATATGTATTATACTAGACTCGTTAGTGCATCTAGATGCTGGTAATCGTTTCACCCTTCAGAAAATAGCAAAATTAATAGGAGATGTCGGTCATAATTTTCAGGGTGATAATCGTGAGCATATATTCCAATTATTGGTGAAACTAATTTATTTCGGAATGCATGATGCAAATATTAAAGAAATAGCAAAAGATAAAGTTGTTCCAGTGGTTATCCAAGCAGATAACTATATTGATGAAATAACAAACGCAAAAACAGGATGGCCCTTGCTTGCCCATGAAGCTTATATGTCAATTCTCAAAATCTCTGCTAATACTAGCGCTCTAAGAGAGAGTTATGAAGTACCTGTGAAGGAGGCTGGAGTAGAGGCGGAAGATGCGGCAAGTAAGGAGCTTATCGATATCATCCAAGAAACAAATAATCGAGAAATAATTGAATATAATATTAATCAAGTAGCATTTAAGCATGCTTTTAATATCCCTACTGATAGCAATATTGATGCAATATTAGAAGCAATGAAAAAAATTATAGATGTTGATATTCATGGGAATGTTGAGAGTTTTGCTGCTCCAAAATTAACCATTTCCGTACTTCTGACTATAGACAAAGAGATAAAAAAAGCGCAAGAGAATTATTCCCAAAATCCCAAAGACCAGAAGGTGAGCGACCTATCTACTTATCAGCAAGTATTCCACGACACTATCGCAAGAGAGATGAATGCTATATACGCAGCATGCTCTTCGTGCGGAAGTTTATTTTACATAGTTAAAAATAATAAAACAGGGTTACTTGGAGATATTGGCGGATTGATTGTAAGTTGCGGAGATGTTATTCCTACATTTGGTGGGGCCGTGAAAATCTTCGGCAAAATTCTGGAATATATAGATAAAACACATCAGGAGAATATTATACAGAATTTCAAAAATTTAACACTTGGCATAGTAGATATGGATATTATCTCAAAGAATATTGCATTACAGCTCTGTCTATTAGTCAATAAAGAGTCATTAGCTAGCAAGATGGCAGAGAGTTGGAAAGAGTTTATAGGTAATATTATATCTATAATTATATCAGATATAGCAGCAGGCGCGCAAAATGCTACAGACCTCAGCCTTATGGGTCTTTCAGAGGATTCAGCAAGTGAAGCAGTTGCACAGGCAGCAGCGGGTGCTGCTCAGAGCCTTGCTGAGGAAAATATCTTTGTTAGCGCTACTAGCTATTCAGTAAGATTTTATAATAGAGTCCGCTCTTGCTGCTACGGGCGTGATTATGAGCATGTAGTTAATCCTGCAAGCAGGACTGATGAAGAAGCAATAGCGCAAGAAGCAGCAAGATCTCAAGAAGATATGGCTAGAAACCATGCGATAAAAATTGTTACACTCATGGCAACTGAAATATTTACAGGAAAGATCCATGGAGAGAAAGATATAATAGTATCTCAGTTAAAAACATTAGTTTTAGATAAATATGGCGAATCTTTCTATCAGACCCAAAATAATGATGGACAAACTGCTGCGCATGAGATAGCTTTTTCTGAGGAACAAAAAGATAATGCGGATATGAAAAAGCTTAAATATGACCAAGCAAAGCAAACAGCCCATGAAATTGCAGAATCAATACCTTACATAAGAGCACGTGAAGCAGAACTAAAGATAGAGATTAAGGCGCGTGAAGCAGAGATTAAGGCGCGTGAAGCAGAGATTAAGGCGCGTGAAGCGCAGATTTTGATGAGCGAAGCAGAGATTAAGGCGCGTGAAGACGCAATCAAAAAACTTAAATTACTTGAGGATCATCTTTTAACCAAGAAAACGACTCTGGAAGGTAAAACTATTGCTGAATTTGCCTCTCAGAGCCAGAAATTAAAAAATATATTTATAGAAATTTTTAATGGATTTTGCCCAAAGCCATCTGATACTATTGAATATGCAGAAGATCAGATATTGGAGCAAACACTCGCAACAATTAATAATGGTTCTTATATATTTCGCGATAATGATGGTAACACGATATTAGACTCCAATATTACTCCATTACATCTTGGCGGAAATAATATTGATATACCTGAGATTGGTCACTGATGCTTTTGATTGAGTTAGTTAAGAAAAGATACAAAAGAATTATCTCCAAAAACTCGGCCAGACCCAAAATAATGATGGACAAACTGCTGCGCATGAGATAGCTTTTTCTGAGGAACAAAAAGATAATGCGGATATGAAAAATGTAGAAACTGCAAAGAGCAAGATTATATAACCAGTCAAGTTACATCAATTGCACTAGAAGAATTTCACCGAGTCTGTGAAGGGAAGAAATCCGAGCTAGAAAGAATAAAAGCTAGAAAAGAGTATGAGCTGACTCAAAAACTTTTAGATCATAAAACTAGCTTAATTGAGCTAGACACAAGTCTGTTTAACTGTACTAATTGACATTTAATATGACATACTTCTATAGAGGTAGAATCGACAAAGTATATCCCGGTTTCTCTACCCTTTAGGCCGCTAAAGAATATGGTAAGAGGCATCAGAGCATGCTCTATAAGCTGGACGAACCTTGGATAACTTACCATAAAATATTTTCTTAACGCCCCGAGTACGCAGCCTATATAAAAACCTTTAAAAGTTCTATAATGGCTCATATGAAACAAAACAAGGATTGTCATGATTTCTGATAAAGA
>JANRMA010000171.1:0-4844 GCA_033762035.1 Rickettsiaceae bacterium | reverse complement strand
AATCTGCTACTTGATTGAATATTTCGTTATTTAGCAAAATACCGCCTAGAATTAGTTGTTCTGATTCTGTGTTAAATTGGGGTATTTTTAAGAAATTCCCTGCGTCAAATTCCTTTGATAATTGCTTCATTTTCTCGCTTCCATCATTTTTGAATATATATCAAAAGCTAATTTTTTTGCATCAATATCTCCAAGTTTAATAGCAAGCACTCCCGCTTTAATCATTTCTTCAGAAGGTTTAATGGGTGCAAGAATATAGTCGTGCTCGTCAAGCGCAGATAATACAGCCCTTGCTTGTTTTGTATAATCTTCAAAAAAATATGTTCTATCTTCCTTCTTAATAGCTTTTGCTATTATTTGTATAATGCTCATTTAATTTGCTATCTGCATTTTTGTTTCTTTAATAATCCAAGATAAATAGTCTGAGTTACAGTCGTCTATATTAATCTGTAAAATTTCGGGAAGGCTGTAGTTATGCCTTGCTCTGATAAAGCTTATAGTATCTGATGCTTTAGATTTTAAAGTTTTAACATTCAGTACATATTCTTTTGCTGATGTTAATTTGCCTTGCCACAAATAATAGCTATCTACAGTTTCAATTTGGACACAAGCAGCTTTTTTATAATCCAGTAGATCTGATGTAATTTTTAGTGCAGTAGCATGGTCATTTGTTGTTGTTTTAATGATAACAGCATATTCTCTCATAGACTTACTTTTTCAATTTCAATTTTATAATATTTTTTTAAGGCTTCATCGAATCTATTAAATTCGATAGGTTTTTTGCACTCTAGCGCTGAAGTTACACCAAGATTTTGAATGCCGCAAGGAATAAAATCTTTGTACCTTCTAAGATCTGTGTGTAGATTAACAGAAATACCATGATATGTAACCCATTTTTTTACCCTCACTCCAATTGCCGCAATTTTAGCATCGCAAGCTGTTTCTGGATTATATACCCATATTCCAGGATGATCTTCTCTAGTATGTCCATTGATACCAAACTCGTTTAATGTTGCAATAATCCAATTATGTAGAAAAGTTAAATATTTTTTTAAATCCCGATTCCAAGGTTTTTTATTTAAATTGATTATTGGATAAATTATTCTTTGTCCTGGTCCGTGGTATGTTAATTTCCCCCCTCGTCCCACTTTTAATATATTAAGATTAGCTGGTATTTCTTCGTCTCTAATTCCGCTACCGCCCGTAATTATATGCTCATGCTCTGTTAAAATTACTATATCTTTTGAAATATCAAGAATTACCTTATTTAGCAATTCGTCCATTTGCTCTATAACTGATAAATACCGGGAGGGACCAGGTATAATCTCCCAATTAAGCATTTTGATGGGCATTTATAAGCCCTTGTTTAGTAGCTGCTCATTAATTTTTGGATCGTTTTCAGAATAATAATATTCTAGAAGTTCTGTAAGTATCATTGAGAAAAAATTATTATTGATATTTTCTCTGAGCTCCAATAATTGTTTTGGTGAAATTTTTACTTCGTTTGTAGAATAAATTTTATAAATATAGGCCATATTATCTATAAATATAGGATCTGAAACGCCTTTCAAAGTAGATTTTTCTATTATTTGCTCTATCTGAGACACATTATTATCTTCGCTATCTAAAGACCTAGTAGATTTATACGCAAATTTGTATTTTTTTTCTCGCGCAAGCAGCTCCAAAAAGCTTTGCTTTGCTAAGGCGCCAAATTCTTGAACTGCTATGAGATTATGTTTTTTGTAATAATCTTTGGTATATAAATCTAGGGCCATTTTTTGCACATCTTTAAATGCGAAATATCCAGCTGGATCTTTAGCTTTTACTTGGAAAATTATTAAATAATTTTGTTTTTCACCTTCGTGGGGATATGAAATCTCAAGTTCTTTGCCGGTAAAAATTTCATTTGCAAATTTCTTGAGTATATTATTTGAAAGAAGCTGAAGCTTATTACCCTTAAATTTCTCTATAGAAGTTTGATATTTTGCGGATATTTCCTCCAGGGTTGCGCCAGAAGATACCAAATCCTGCAAATCTCTTAAAATATTTTCTAATTCAGCGCGAGGATAGGAGATATTAGTGTTTGTCTCTCTGGTTAATTCTTTAGAAGAAGCTTTTTTCTTGAGTGTAGATTTAGTTGATGTAGCGATTTTTTGTGTATCGTTTTTAATTGCAGAGCTGCCCTCTTGATTATTAAAGTTAATTGCTATATAGTTCACATGTCTTACCTCTTCTTTGGTAAATAGCTCTAAATGAGTATCGTAGAATTCGCGTAGCTCTTTTTTGCTAGGAGTGGGTTTTGCAATCGTGTTTTGCTCTTCAAGATTTATATAAACAAGCTCGTAATTTTTGACCAAAGATTTATTTTGTTCAATTATTTTCGTGTATAATTGTGGTATCGGCGTCATATCCAAAACAAGAGAATTTAATATATATTCTGAAATTTCGTATTTAACTTCATTGAAGAAGATTTTTTTAGGTACATGATTACTGGCCATATAATTTTTATAAATCTCTACGTCAAATTTCTTTTGCTCATTAAAGAATATTGGCCATGTTTTAATTCTTGAAGCAATTAATCTATCGCCGATGGATATGTCAAGATCTTCTATCAGTTTGTTAACTAGACTCTTTTTTATCATCATTGAGATAGCCATAGATGACACTTCCTTTTTTGTATTTTCATCTAATGTATTTTCAGGGCCTAGCTCATTTGATGCTAATCCTAGTAATCTATTTCTCATTTGAGCAAATTCACTAAACTTGATATTATTTAGCTTAGCAAAAGTTACTATATTAGCATCACTGCTACTTGTTATAACCTCTGAAATACTTGCAAGAATAAACGCACTAGCTATCAGAGTTAAAAATATTTTAGCTGCTATTGAATTCTGAAATTGCCTTAATTTGTGTAGCATGTATTATTAGTATTATCTTCAATATTATTGATTTAATAAGATACAAGAGCAAAAATTATATTCAAGTAATTTATGAAATATGTAATAGCTAATTGGAAAATGAATATTCCTGAAGTTTCTATAGAAAATTACATTGCTGCATTAGAGGCGGTATGGCAGATGGCCGAAATAATAATAGCGCCTCCTGTAATTAGTTTGGCAGAAATTTCTCTAAAATCATCTAATATTAAATCAGCCGCCCAGGATATATCACATCAACCCCATGTATCAGGACCTTACACAGGCGAAATATCTGCATTTATGCTAAAAAAATATATTAAGTACGCAATTATAGGACATTCAGAAAGACGAATATTCAATAAGGAATCAGATGAGCAAATTCATCAAAAAATACTTAATTCTATAGCGGCCGGCATTAAGCCAATAATTTGCATAGGAGAGACAATAGAATATCGGACTGATAATAGCTGGCAAAGTTTTCTACAAAATCAAATTAATATGCTAAATCTAGATAAAGTAGCAGAGAAGAATCACGAATCCATTGATATACTAATTGCTTATGAGCCAATATGGTCTATAGGAACAGGAAAGGTTGCAACGTTTGAGCAAATAATAGAAGCTACAGAATTAATAAAGAATTTCATCTCAAAAGTTGCATTAAATATAAAAATAGTATATGGTGGCTCTGTAAATATGGAAAATGTTTCCGTACTGAGTTCAGTAGAAGATCTTTCTGGAGTTTTAGTTGGTAAGTCTTCGTTGAATCCAAAACATCTTGTTGAAATAATAAAAAATTATGCTTAATATATTACTTATAGTACAGATAGTTATCTCACTACTTCTTGTGACTGTCATTTTGTTGCAACGTACAGGGTCTGATAGTCTTAGTGGCCTTAGCGGTGGAGGTACTTCTGGTGTTATGAGCGCAAGGTCTGCGGCTAATTTCCTTACAAATTCTACTATAGTACTCGCATCCTTATTTTTGCTGAATTCTGTAGTTTTGGCAAATTTATCTTCTAAAGTTAGTCAGTCTAATTTGATAGATCCAATAATTGCAAGCCACCAAGCAGAGCAATCGCAGCGCCACGAAGCAACAACCAACGATAAAAATCCCAAAAAAACAAATCAGGACAAATAACTAATACCAGTTTCTATTTAAAAATGCGAACCGAATTGGGAACCAGGGGATAATTTCATAATTGTTTAAGATAGTAACAAATTCCTTGGGCAGAAGGAATACGCAATGAGACCTGCTACAAGATTTGCGAATGCGTTTGCAGGCTTTCTATGCCTTGTATGTTCTATCTGGCATAGATTTTTAAGCTGATCGTTTACCGTCTCTATTAATCCTCTTTTGGATAAGTAGAATTTTTCTCCCATGGTCATCATTCTTTTTTTCATATTTCTTTTTACTTTGGTAAAGATATCTATCGATTGCTCTTTTAATTTTTCCATGAGATTCTTGCCTAAATATCCCTTGTCTCCAAATAGCCATCCGCTTAAAGAGCTTACTAAATCTGGCACTGGCTTTCTATCGTCTGTATTTGCTGTTGTTAGTTTTGCACTCATAATTTCTCCTAAATTGTTAATGACTAAATGTAGCTTAAATCCAAAGAACCAACCCATAGAACCCTTTGATTTAGTAGCAAGTCCCTTAAATACTTTATGTCTTTTTTCTCGTTTAATATGACATACTTCTATAGAGGTAGAATCGACAAAGTATATCCCGGTTTCTCTACCCTTTAGGCCGCTAAAGAATATGGTAAGAGGCATCAGAGCATGCTATATAAGCTGGACGAACCTTGGATAACTTACCATAAAATATTTTCTTAACGCCCCGAGTACGCAGCCTATATAAAAACCTTTAAAAGTTCTATAATGGCTCATATGAAACAAAACAAGGATTGTCATGATTTCTGATAAAGA
>JANRMA010000170.1:0-7099 GCA_033762035.1 Rickettsiaceae bacterium | reverse complement strand
ATTGATTTTACTAAAGTAAGACAAAAATTTTGGGGCGATAAGCTCAAAGCGGAAGTAAAATGGGATACTTCTAAATTGGACGTGCAGGCAAAAAAATTAGAACCAGAAGAGGATACTAAGTTAGGTGCAAGTCAGCCTAAGAAAGGGCTAGAGACAGTAGGTCAAGTAGGGCCCGAAAAACAAGATTTCAAAGCTCCTGGCAAACCTCCGCAGGTCGCGGCTTCTCGCGCCTCTGGCGCAGATGAAGAGGCAACTGGAAATGCTACTATCGAGACAGTAGAAATACAAGACCCAGGTAATGGAGGGGGCGAAGCTCTCGAGAAAAAGAAGCCACTGAGGCTCAAGAGAAAGAAAGTGAGGTTTGGGAAGGCTAAAAAACCAGACCTAGATCAAGGCGCAGAGCCAGAATTACTAGACATCTATCAAGGCTCTAATGAGGATGTCGATGGAAAAAATCCGATGCGCAGAAGTGGAGGAGAGCCAGAACAGAATCTATCAAGAAACAATAACACAGCCGAAGAGGGCGTCCCACTTACGCCTACAGTAGTAGGTAGCTCCCCAGAATCTCCAAATAATTCTGGTGGGAATACAATAATAAATAATATAGATAATAGCGTTCATCATGGCAATATAACTAATATACAGCAGCCGGAAGCAGTTCCGCAAGGCGCAGGGGAAACAGGCGCTAATAGTAAAGGCAGCGGGGGTAGTGGCGGTAGCGATTTAGATTATATCGCAATGCTAATAGAAGCTTTATTAATTGCAATTATCATGCTTATGTTTGGCCCTATTGTTGCAGTTGCAGCATTTTGCGCGATGGAAGTTGCACGGGGAGCTGGTATGGGTAAAAGGGGCTCTGGTAGAGGCCGAAGCGGTAGAGATGGGCCAGACGGCTCAGACAGAGAAGATGATGATAAAGACGGCCCAGGCCAAGATAAAGAAAAAACACAAGAAAGCGAATGGTGGAAAAGCGCCAAAACATACGCCTTAGTTGCAGCTGTATGCATGATTGGTTTAGTAGCGCTTGCAAACCCTATGGCTTTACCGCTCTTAGTAATTGCAGGACTTGCCGCTGCAGGAGTTGGCCTGGTAGGATATCACGGTGGTAAATTTGTATATAATTCATTTAAATCCTGGCGCGAAAACAGAAAGAATCGCGTTAGATATGGTAGGACATTTTACGGAAGAAGCCTTGACAAAACTAAGCATCTAGAAAAGCAGATAGAATATATTAAACAACGTTACCCAGAAGCTTTAGAAAATGCGCCTCCATACGAGCGTACTTTTCTTAGTATGGTTGGCACTAGATCTGCATATAATAGATATCTCGAAAATACAATTAGTTATTGCATTGAAAAAGAGGGGTCTTTAAGACAAGAATTTTTAGAAGCTAAAAATTTCTATGATAAGCAAGGTTACTGGGCAGGGTTTTCTGCTAATAGATTTTTAAGTCAAAAGATTCATTCAGATGCAGATTTTAAGAATGAATATAAGCCAGAACATAGATACGATGAGAGACCATGGCTTGGATGGGGAAACGAGAGTTTTTACAAAAAATATCCTTATATTGATCCTGAGAATTTAATGTCTAATAGAAGCCCTGCAGAAAATTTACCAGCACCGGCAGGGGGTCCAGTAATACCAGCACGGGATCCAGCACCAGCACCAGCACTACCAGCACGGGATCCAGTAACACCAGCACCAGCACCGGCAGGAGATCCAGCACTACCAGCACGGGATCCAGTAACACCAGCACCAGCACCGGCAGGAGATCCAGCACTACCAGCACCAGCGCCAGCACCGGCACCTGCTCAAGCACAAGTAGAGCAACAGAAAGCTATCAATAACGGCCTTGGAACTAGATGTGGTGAAATCTTTTCAGCACCAGTAGTAATGATGGCTGATTCTATCAGAAGAGCTCTAGAACGTGCCGGGTCGTTTAAAAATAAAGTGGCAGGTGCATTCACGGGAAAAGAGTCAACACAACGAACCACTCATGCACTATGAACATATCTATTTTGCCACTACACTGCGTCCTTAACTATTAGGGCGCGTAAACTTTGTGTTATAATCTAAAATAAAAATGCTATCATCTATTTTAGGAAATGTTGGGGCGCGCATAGGCGGTCACTTTGGCGGAGGCGTACTTGCAAGTGCGGGCAGATATTTAGGAAACTGGATAGGCGAAAGTCTTGAAGATAATTTTGAAGAGCGGACTAGGTATCATATAGGGAGGGTTAAAAATAACTTATATCCTTTTTCTAATGCGAATTCTCATGTTATACCTCTTATTTACGGTACTGCAAGGGCAGAAGGGCAATTAATTTGGGCTACTTATATTAAAGAAACGCCGCAAGAAACATCTACTCAGACATTTAAGAAAGATATATTAACTACAAATATAAGAGTAGATTTTCACTATAGCTGTAGTTTTGCTATTGGAATTTGCGAAGGAATTATTCATAAAATTGAAAGAATTTGGGCTAATAATGAATTACTAGATCTTGGTAAATATAATTATAGAATTTATTACGGCACTGAGGATCAAATGCCGGACCCTCTTATTGAAGCAACTGTAGAAGGAGGCTATGTTCCTGCCCATAGAGGCCTTGCTTACATAGTATTCCAAGATTTTCCGCTTGCAGAATTCGGTAATAATTTACCCAAACTTTCTTTTGAGGTCACAAGATATCCTCAATATATTTACCACAAAGCATATGTAGCAAATAAAATTAAAGGGGTAAATATTATCCCGGGAAGCGGCGAATTTGTCTATGATACTATACCTCAGACTAAGTCTCATATTGAGATGGGGCAAAATATATATACAAGCTATTTTAATATAAATAATAAAGATAATATCGCAGATAGCCTATATAGTCTAAATTATTTACAGAATATTTGTCCTAATTTAGAATGGGCTGCTCCTGTTGTATGTTGGTTTGGGGATAGTCTTGATCTTGCTAGTTGTAATATATATCCAGCTATAGAAAATGAAGTAAATCCCCATAATATATATTCGGAAGAATGGAGGGTAGGGGGTATTACTCGGTCTAAGGCTAGGCTTATTTCTATAGATAAATTCGGTAGTCCTAATTACGGCGGGACTATATCAGATTCCTCCGTGCAAAGATATTTGCAAGAACTTAAAGCAAGAGGGATAAAAATTATGTTCTATCCGATGATTTTTCTCGATATAGAGGGTAAGCCTTGGCGAGGCTGGATTAGCGGCAATAGCTCTGAAGTTAGTAATTTTTTTAACAAACAATATGGGTATAATGAATTTATTATACATTACGCAAATTTATGCAAAGGCTTAGTAGATGCATTTATAATAGGTAGCGAGTTTGTAGGAATTAATAAAATTAGAGATGGTAATAATTTTCCGGCAGTAAAGGAGCTTATAGCACTTGCTGGTAAGGTAAAAAATATTTTAGGCAATAATGTAAAAGTCACTTATGCAGCAGATTGGAGCGAATATCACCATACAGATGGCGGCTTTTATCATTTAGATGACTTATGGTCTTCTCCTTACATAGATTTTATAGGAATAGATAATTATTTTCCTTTAACAAGAACAAAATGCGGATCTCCTACCGCCGAAGAAATTAGAGAATATATGCAAAAAGGCGAGGGTTATGACTATTATTTTCAAGGCAACGAAAAACATAGTCTAGCCCCTCCATACGCCTGGAAGAATGTTAAATGGTTTTATGAAAATTATCATTATAATCCAGACGGCACAAGAACATCTTGGGTACCAAAGTCCAAGAAAATTTGGTTTACTGAGTTTGGCTTTGCTTCTATCGATAAATCTACGAATCAGCCAAATATATTTTACGATCCAAAATGTGTAAATGGAGGTGCTCCTATTTACTCTAACGAGCGGAGTAATTTTACAATACAAAGAGATGCAATAGCGGAATTTATCGATTTTTGGAGCAACGAATATTATGTAGAAAATATGTTTTTGTGGTGCTTTGATGCAAGGCCTTACCCAGCATGGCCTCATAAAAAAAAATGGAAGGATTGGCACTTGTGGGAGAAGGGTCACTGGATTAACGGAAAAATTGGAGGAGAAATACTTCTTATCGATGTTTTACTTGATGTTATGAATAAATGCGGATTAGATTATGGGCTCGTGGATTTTGAGAAAATGTGCGATAGTATAAGCGGTATTTGCCTTACTAAAAATATCAGCGGAACAGAGTTTATTCATTTACTTAGGACTATATATTTTTTTGATCAACAAGACAAAATAGATGGAGGGATAAGTTTAATAAAGCGCGGCTACGGAGAAGAAGTAAATATTAATAGCAAAGATTTTATTGTGAATAAAACGGATAAAGATTTTAAGGTCATGGAAATAGATAGTGACTTTAAAGCTTTGCTCCCTGGAAGTATAGCTATTGGATATATAGCTGAAAATGAACTATATAATTCTTCTAAGGAATTCGTAAGAAACGATAATGCAGAAAATAATCTGATACAACTTTCTTTGCCATTAGTAATGGGATCTTACCAGGCAAGGATAATAGGAATAAGTATATTAAAACAGCTTAGAGCAACTTCTCATATTATATCCTTTTATCTGCCCTTTATTTATCGGTTTCTAAAGATATCGGATTTAGTTAGCTTTTCCCTACAAGATAAAAATTTTAAAGCAAGAATTTGTTTGATAAAATACGAGGACATGCGTATTTTTGTTACTTGCACTATAGAAGAAGAGGTAAATTTTGATATGTATGATTAAATTCATGACTTATTAGTGTATACTAAACAAAAAATTATACAAGGTAGGATATCAAGTGAAACAAACATTACTTGCAATCAACATTAATCATAGTTTTATGGAAGATCTGGATAAATTTGACCAAGTATTTTCGAGTAAAAAAAGTTACGAGGCGTTTTATGCAATATCTTTGCAGCGGGATCTATCTTCTAGTCAGCTCAAAAAAATATTTGCGCATTTAAATACCAGTAATTCCGTCAAATCAATAAAATTTTCAAATAATTCAAGAGATTATGATAACTTATTACAAGATAAACTTGTTATGTTGCATCAGACTTTGAAACATAACAAATCAATAGAACATATTGATTTAACTGGTAATTGGTTAAAAAAAGGTCATGTAAATCTTTTGGCTAAAATTCTAAAATCTAATCATCATATTTCTGGGCTCAAGCTTTCTGATACAAGTCTTACTAATAAAAAAATAAAAGTCCTAGCCAATAAAATACATGTCTCAAAACTGGAAGAGCTGGATTTGTCTCATAATTCTATTAAAGCCGAAGGAATGAATGCGATATTATCAAAATTTCAGTTAGCGAAGAACGTTCTTGAGATCCTTGATTTGTCCTATAATTACACAGGTAATCAATTAATAAAATCTGTAAGTTCTATAATTGATACCACAGAGAAATTGAAAGTTCTTTCTCTAGCTAATAATAATTTTAACGATCAAAATATCGCAAAATTATCTGATGTTTTATCTAAAAGTAAGTGTCTATACTCCCTAGATATTTCTGGTAATACTAACTTAGGACTAGGAGGTTTTTATGAAATAATTAATTTAATTAAGCAAAATAGTAATTTAGTGCAATTAAATATCGCCGAATCTTTTTCTAAGATAGGGTCTCGTATATCTATAGCTAAATTTGATACATTATTAGCGCGGGCGTTACTAGATAACCAGACAATTATTGATTGCGGAGTAGATATTTATCCGCAAACGATGCATGTACTTAAAATAAATAATTATATTGCAAGACAAGGGTGGAATTCCTTAAAGTATCTGGAGCCTAGGCTTATAAACAAGGAACAATATAAAGTATTAAAGGCTCATAATAGAAAAGTTCCTGTATCTAGTTTATTTGAAGATTTGAATGGTGAATTTGTTGCTCACTCAATCAGCCCTCATGCAAATATAGGTTTTTTAATGGGTGATGCTATTTCTAATATTATAGAAATGAGTGATTTTATAGATCTCAATAATATTCACCATAGATTTGCCCATGAGTCCGATTCTCTGATGATCAAAGATTTTCATGACCAAAATCGTAACCTTAGTAAAGCTATAGTTTATAACTCTTTGGATAGTCGCAAATTACGCGAAGGGCTTTCTTGGGATTTGCAAAGACATATATACGAGTATTGTGATATTGGTGATTTTTCTAATTTATGTATAGTGACATTTAGATTATTACATTACGCTTGTAGATTCGTAAATCATAATAAGGCCATAAAATATCAGTGCTTTAGGAAGACTAATATGTTTTTTGATCTAGAAGCTTATTTTGTTAATTATTATATGCCTGATAGTAGTGATGAGACTAGTGAAAATTTACACGCAAGGCTATTATATCATTTTATTTTGTTTCGTAAAAATCTGGTAAAAATACCGAAGTATGATGATCCATTAGAGCCTATGACTCTTAAAGAAATAGATGCTAATGGGGCACCCTATAATCAGCTTATAGATAATGAATCTTATTTTGAACTTGATATGATAGAGCGTTAGGCATATATTTTTCATAGATATAAAATAATTGTCGGATATTTAATGAGACATATTGATAGAAAGCAAGATTCCTGGCCTATATTGTTTTTTTTTATATTATCAAGTTTTATGGTACTTGGTATGGTGGGTATAGGGGGGCTTACACGCCTTACAGGATCAGGGCTTTCTATAATCGAATGGAGGCCTGTAACAGGAGCTATTCCGCCTTTGAATGAAGCGGAGTGGCTTATAGAGTTTGTTAAATATCAATCCTCTCCAGAATATCTAAAAATAAATTATGGTATGGATTTAGAAAGCTTTAAGAGAATATATTTACTAGAATATTTACATAGAAATGCAGCAAGATTTATGGGTCTATTTTTTTTATTAATAGGCTCTACTTTGATATATTGTGGCAATATGTCTAGATCTTCAAAGCTTACTACAATATTTTGCTGGATTCTAATTTTGATGCAAGCTTTTATGGGTTGGTATATGGTAAAAAGCGGCCTTGCAAGCGCCCCTTATGTTAGCCATTTTAGGTTGAGTGCACATTTATTTTTGGCTCTTATATTATATATAGTTACATTAAATCAAGC
>JANRMA010000169.1:0-6267 GCA_033762035.1 Rickettsiaceae bacterium | reverse complement strand
TCATCTCAATCTTGAAAACCCCCAGCGCTATATGAACCCGTGCCTTTGTACATTTTTAACTGTTAAAGCTCGGATTTATATAGATAAGACCCATGTCGTCCATAATCTTTGTATCGTCTAGATTCTTGTCCTTTGTAGAATTAATATAGCTATCACTTGAAAACCAATTTTTAATAAGATGAGTTTTATGATACATAGATAGATATCCTATTATTGCACTAATATTTTTCTGATCCTGCGAAGAAATTTCTTCAGATATTTTGTGGATTGTACCATTAATTAAAATGTTATTCTTTTGTAATAAATGCTTAAGTCTTGTCGTCTGACTAAGGCCAGAAATATGACATGCCCCCCATGGACCAAAGGAAGATAAGATGAGTAGCGTGCTGATTGTTAGTATACTGTTTTTAATAGGATTTTTGCTCAAAATAAAGTAAGCAGACAAAAAGAAAAACCATAAGGTTAATATTAATACTAAATACCGGGCCTCGGTGATGCCATAATTGTTGACGCGAATAGTAATACTAAGCAACAGTAGCAGTGTAGGCGCTAATAACGCATAATAAAAGTAATCGTGAACAAGTTTTAATGTAATGCCTCCAGTTTTGCGCAGTGGATAAGAAAAAATGTAAATCAAAGTCCCGGTGATTCCAAAAACAAGAACTATAGTAGCAACAGTGCCTTTGGGCAAGGTCCATGTAATCAATATTTTGATGATATATGCGTATAATATGAGTAAATAAACAATAAGCAGTGGAGATAGTATGTAGGACAATATAAAAGCTAGGCCGTTCGGATATTCTTCTATTGTTTTTTCGTCTACATCAGCAGAAACTCTATATAATAGAAGTATAGGGCAAAATAATGCAAGGCCTATAACCCATATATTTGAGTGTATGAGCGATGGTATTTTGATATCCAAAAGATCATTAATGGTTGTAAGTGCTGATGATACCCCAATGCATAAAATTATTATCACTAAAAATGAAAACATAGTGCTACTTACTAGTCTAGCTGCGAAATGCGCAATCCTAGTTTCTTGTAGGTCGTCCAAAATGTAAGGACTGACGGGTAGAATTATCATTACTCCTAATAGTAGTAATGATAATTGAATTATGTTTGGAGAAACGCAAAAAAAGCTTAAAAAAGCCCCCACTGCCGACATAAGTAATGTGTAAGCGAGCGTACTAATATTATGATTTTCAGTAAATAAACGAAGAGCAGTATAACCAAAAAATCCACACAATAACAATAGATCGAGCCAGCTTTTGTGTGATATGCCTATTTCTATTTTATTAGTTTTTAATAACAATAAAAATGTCGCAGTCGCTGCGCAGATTACAGGAAGCCAAAAGCGCAAAAGAACTGATGTAATAATCTTAAGCCTTTCATTGATCTGCCTGAATTTGAAAGTGATCATTGAATATTTCCTAGTATATTTAATTTATAAGAATTATATATAGCAGTATGTTTGAAATTTGTAAAGTTTGTTTCAGATACATCATTGTTTGGCGCCTGATAAAACTAACTTCAAAGAAATTCATTTGTCTAATTTATTCTTATTTCTATTATTCCCTTGCGTAAGACTTAATATAAAGCTTCTTCGGCTACTCGCTCTATTTCTGCGCCACAAGCTTTTAGTTTTTGTACTAAGTTTTCATAGCCTCTATCTAGATGATATACTCTTTGTACCTTAGTTTTGCCTCGAGCAATGAGACCAGCAATTACCAGACAGCTTGAAGCCCTAAGATCACTTCCCATAACCTCTGCGCCAGAAAGAGACTCCACGCCTCTTACGAGGGCTGTATGTCCATCAACGGAAATATTTGCGCCCATTCTACATAATTCTGGTATATGCATAAAACGATTTTCATATATATTCTCAGTAATTACTGAGGCTCCACGAGCTTTAGTCATTAATGTCATATATTGAGCTTGTAAATCAGTAGCAAAGCCAGGGTAGGGGTTTGTTTGTATATCACATGCAATAATATTTTCATTAGATGACACTTCAATTATATCTGTTTCCGGAAAAGCGAATTTCATACCAGTATTTTCTAATGTCATAATTGTATTTTCAACAAGGTCGCGATTAATATTAGTAAGCCTTACTTTTCCGCCCGTCATACCAACGGCGCACATATATGTGCCGGCTTCAATTCTATCTGATATAATAGAATGACGGCAGCCAGAAAGTGAGTCTACTCCTTCTATAATTAATTTACTAGAACCTATTCCAGAAATTTTAGCGCCCATTTTATTCAACATATTACATAAATCTTGAATTTCAGGCTCACTTGCGCAATTAAGTAATATAGTTTGACCATCTGCCAGGCAAGCAGCCAAAAGACCGTTTATTGTAGCCCCAACAGAGACTTTTACAAAATTATAATGTGCGCCCTTAAGTCTACCTTTAACTGAAGCTATTATATACCCATTACGCTGAGATATATCAGCCCCTAAAGCCCTTATAACCTCAATATGTTGATCTACCATTCTAGCTCCAATAGCGCATCCTCCTGGCATAGAGACTTCGGCATAACCAAATCTACTAACTAAAGGGCCAAGTAGCCAGATAGATGCTCTCATTTTTCTAACTAAGTCATATGGGGCAACAAAACTTGTAATATTTTCTGCATTAATTTTGAGTCTGTTAAGATCTATCCATTCGCATTTAGCTCCAATAGTTTCAACCAAGTCTTTCATGGTACTAATATCGCCTAATCTTGGCATATTAGAGACTATAATCTCTTCTTTAGTAAGTATTGAAGCTGCCATAATAGGCAGGCCGGCATTTTTGGCGCCGCTAATATCTATGGTGCCATATAGTTTATTTCCGCCGTGAATTATTATACTATCCATATTATACTGCTAGTGAGTCTGTTCTATATTAACAATTAACATAGGTTGTTTGCCTATTTCCGATTTGAGGATTCTTTTTACTAAAGATTTAACTGATTGTTCCACTTCCTCATTTTTATATCTTGTAATTTTAAGATCTAAGTCTTTGCTAAGTAGGGCAACAATTTCTTTAGATATATAGGATATAATTTCATTATCCTGTGACCTATCAAGACACCCAGGAAAATCTAGCACTGGTCTTGATACCATTTTACCTTTTTTGTCAAAAAATAGAGTAATTACACCAATTCCTGCATCCCTAATTCTTCTTCTTGCTCCAAATATACGGGATTCTGCTGGCAAAAGACTAGAACCATCTACTGCAAGATAACCCGTTTCTACTGTGTGAATTATTTTACATTCGGAGCTATTGATTAAAACTACCGATCCATTTTCTACTTCAATAGAAGTTTTAATACCACACTTACGAGCAAATCTTGCGTGTTCGTGAATATGCGCAGCCTCTCCGTGAACAGGAATAACAGATCTAGGTCTTACTAATTCGTACATACGCTTTAATTCATCTAGTGCTGGATGTCCTGAAACATGCACAAAATGGTCTCTCTCTGTAATTACTTCTATACCTCTACGGACAAACTTATTAAATAATCTAAATATTTTCTTTTCATTTCCAGGGATAATTTTTGAAGAAAATATAACAGTATCGCCAGTATTTAATTTAATAAAATTATGCGTGCCATTTACTATTTTGGAAACTGCTGCAAGAGGCTCACCTTGGCATCCTGTTGCTATAACTAATATCTCTTCTCTCTTGAATCTTGCTATATCTTTTTCGTCGAACACTACATGTCCGTCTTGTAAATATCCGCTATCAATTGCAGCAGAATACATTCTATGCATAGATCTTCCAGATAAAATAACTTTTCTACCAGCCTTATTACCTGCGTATATTAAGGAATCTAACCTTGCAAGATTAGATGCGAAAGTAGTACAAACAACCATTTTTGAGCAGCCCGCTATAATATCTACTAAACTTTTTCTTAAGTCTCCTTCCGATCCAGATGCGCCCTCATTAAATACGTTGGTAGAGTCGCACACTAGAGCATCTACCCCTTCATCTCCGCATTTCTTCAGTAATTCTTCGTCTGAAACTGGTCCCACTACAGGATCATCATCAAACTTCCAGTCTCCAGTATGAAGGACATTTCCCCCGCCGCAGCGTATCATAAGACCCTGCATTTCTGGAGCGGAATGAGTAATACCAATCATTTCTACAGAAAATGGTTCTAGATCTAATTTAGAGCCAGGCTTAACCTCTCTAATATCTACATTTTTGTCTAGATTATTTTCTGAGAGTCTGATTTTGAGGAAAGTAGCAGTAAAATTTGTAGCATAAATAGGCACCTCAAGTTGACGAGCAAAATATTGTACCGCGCCAAGGTGGTCTTCATGAGCATGCGTCAAAACTATTCCTACCAAATCCTTTTTTCTGGATATTATAAAACTCATATCTGCTACAACCATGTCTACGCCTGGTAAATAGTCGTCTGCAAAACCACTGCCACAGTCAACCATCAACCATTTTCCTTGATAATGATATAAATTTACATTAATGCCTATTTCGTTAGACCCACCAAGGGGTAAAAATAGCAAATCCTCTTGATATTCCTTAAAATTCACTTTAATCCTCTATATTTTAAGTTAAAATTGTATATTTTTTTGAGCCAAAATTAGGCTCGTGATATTTGAATTGTCTAGCCTTTGATAGTGCTATAATGTAAATACTTTATAATGCCGTATATTAGGGTAGGGAGCTTATTCCAAAGTATAATCCATTCTTTTGCAAGAATTTATAATGCCAGAAACTATTCTTAATCTTTTAATTGGATTATCATACTAGATTTTTATTTTTTTGCCAGTAAAATTTGCACCAACTTCAATTGTAATTAGATTAATGTGTAAGTTTGTTTTTTATATAAATCAGATTTTATATAGGAAAAACAACAGAAATAAAGGAGCCCCCTACTTAATTACAGACAGTTACATAATGAATATTATGGAAAGTCAAATATAAAAATTATCTACTATTCTATTGTAACAGTCTCTTGCTTCTCTTAGAAACCAAGAAATTACCTCGCGCACTAAAAAACAAATATTCACATCTTCTTCTAATACATTGTTTGTTATCATTAAGGACGATCCTTCATGATAAGAAGGCTTTGCCTTGAAATTATAGGAAATTCCTGACTCAATATCAGGAGCAGCTAAATATAATTTTCCATTAGATGCGTATTCCAGGCCCGGATCAGATTCATATTCCAGACCCAGATCAGACAATGAGTCTTTATCTGAGTCTTTTGAATAAAAATACCAATCTTCCAGATCTCCAATAAGTTTACTCATGAATGCGAAATATAGTTATAAAAATCCTCTAAGTCACCATCGATAGAAAAAATTTCAACTAAAAATGAGCAGAATTTTGCTAATATATTATATATAGTTACTGTTAAATTTGTATTAGATTGAGAATCAATAATTATACTATCTTTAGTTAGTAAACAAGGCTCAATCTTTTTATAGACAGTATCTGTTGCATTTTCTTTAATGCCCAAATAGTTAGCAAGATCTTCAATATTTGGTTGATTAAAATTTGGTATTTCCCAGCCGCCGTCTAACTCTTCGGCACTATTTCCTATTGTGTTCATTTTACCTCTTGTTAAGTTGTATATATAGCCCCCAGCATATCATCTATATAATAAAAGTCTATAATTTATACGTAAAAAATTAAAAAAAATCCAATTAAAAAAATTTAGTTAGACTATCTTTTTTAGTCTGAATATTTTGCAAATTCTTTAGAGGTATTGCAAATTTATCTTAATATATATCAAAAAAGCTTTTAAAATAGTTGTGCACTCAATAATATAAAATCCCCTTCCTCAATATTTGATGATTTATCTGCAATTTATTATTGGCAAATTAGTCTTTTAGTCTATAATTATTGTAATTATTAGAATTCAATAAGGAGCTGTAGCTCAGCAGGATAGAGCGAGTGATTCCTAATCACTAGGTCGGAGGTTCGAATCCTCTCGGTTCCACCAATTTGTATGAGTATATATGAACATAAAATATAATTTTTTTAGTAAAACTAGTTTGCTAGTTATTCTATTGACTTGCGCAATTAATTTGCAGTCTTGTGTGCCTACTATGATTTTTACCGCAGCATCAAGTGCTACAATTGCTAGCGCCAAAGATAGATCTTTGGGATCAACCCTAGATGATAACCTTATATATGGCAAGATTAAGAAAGAATTCATCTCTCAGGGCTTTAAAAAGCTTTATTTTAAGATAGGAGTTGAAGTTGTTCAATCTAGGGTTTTATTAACCGGAGAAGTGGAATCGGAAGAT
>JANRMA010000168.1:0-2292 GCA_033762035.1 Rickettsiaceae bacterium | reverse complement strand
ATAAACTTCTTTTATATCGCTCATATCTTTTTTTACTGGCACGTAATGTATATACGGCCTTAATTGACTATAAAACCATTGAATATGAGTAGTTTCTTGCTTAAGAGTTACAGATCCGCTATATAGTCTATATAAATACCCAGGCGCCGTTACAGAAACTCCGTCGGTTACTATAGGATATTTATATTTATTTTGCTCAGTAGGATTAGTAAATTCAACAAATACATGACCTAAACCCCAATCAGTATATAATTTTTTGTCTGATGCTATAAGAGATGCAAATTTAGCGTCTATAAAATCATATTTCTCTCCTAACTGCACAAGTTTTAATCTCCCAGAATTCTCACAATGAGGATAGGAGCAATCTGCAAGTTTACCTCTCCAGAATATTTTATTAATTTTCTGGTCCCAGGGATATAAACTTCTAGATGAATCTACTTCTTGTGCAAATATCTTCCATCCTCTCCAGTAGCCTTTTTTATTTCCATTGCCAAGAGTGTAGTCATCCGGTATTAAAAGCACTCTGCCTGGATATTTTTGAATTAAATCAGTGTCAGCTGCAAAGCCTACGATGGGAACATTCCCAAATTTTTCATTATTAACAAAACGCTCGAATTCTTGATCTGTGATATAATCTCCTGGTTTTATTGCAAAAACAGTGTTATTTATTAATTTAATAGCCTGAGTGCGTTTCAAAAAATTTAGTATATTTTCTAACTTAAACTTTATGGCTTCTGAATTATTTGGTGAAATAAATTTTGCTTTATGATTCTTAATCACCACGAGCGAAATTCCGTCTAGTTCATTATTGTCTATAGCGGATTTTACATTTAGAAAAGATTCTTGAGAAATTGATACTGGTAAGTCTTTGGTATTAAATTCGACCATTTGATCTGTGTACTTATCATTATCGTAATGATAAGAGTAGTTTGCATAAAGATACGTAGTAGTATGTAGGAAAATATTTTTACATAAATTGAGTACAAATAATCCAGTAATTATGACCAAAGTAAAAATTAATACTTTACTTGTAAGTATTTGCAAAAGCTTGTTCATCATTAAAATACCTTGTTTATAAAGTGGGAAGTATAATTTATAAAACAACACTAGTCAATCTCAAAGTGTATATACGAGCTATATATGTGGGCAGTTATAATTCATAATATTAGCATAACACGCAGAACTTACTGAATGTTATAAATAGGAGCGCATTCTATTCTTCAAAGCCTTCGTCGTGCTCCCTGTAATTAGATGATAGCTCTGTGCCTATTAATAGTAATTCTGAGATTGAATTATTATCATTAGCGTTATTTGCATATACATCCTCCGAATCTATTGAATTATAGTATCCCAAATATATTTCTGAGCTAATATTTTTTTGAGCGTTACCTGCTCTTCTTAAGATTCTACATTTGGTATAGTAGTCGCATAGATCGTTAGGGGATTTTATCAGAGGGGATAGATAAATAAGCATTCTTACCTCATAAAAGCTCGATTTCTCAATAGGCTACAACTTAAAGTTGCAAAGTTCAAGAAAAAAGTACTTTTTCTATTTCAGCATTAATTAAAATGTATATAATATTTAATGTATTTAAATATTTGAGCCAGGATACCGAAGCTAGAGGCTAAATAATAGCCAGATTACCTACAAAAATCCTTGGTTATTCTAAATGCTTTTAGTCTTTCGGCCCGTAAAATAGATTTTAAATCAGCAAGAGCAACTAAAAAATCATCGTTTTTTACTACGTAATCATAAAATAAGCTTTGTTCAATTTCTTTTTTGGCATTGCTAAGTCTAATTTTTATCTCTTCTTCGGTTTCTCTTCCACGAAGTTTTAGTCTATTTTCTAATTCACTAATATCGCTCGGCATTACGAAAACCGTAAAAGTTTCGTTTGGAATTTGGGTTTTTATAAATCTAGCCCCTTTGCTCTCTATATCAAATAATGTATCTTTGTTATTAAGTGAATTAATGCGAATAGTTTCTTTGGGAGAACCGTAGTAATTGCCGTATATTTCAGTATATTCAAGCATAGAGCCGTCATCTATCATTTTCTGAAATACATTTTTTGAAAGGAAGTGATAATCTTTTCCTTCTCTTTCCATGGGCCTTTGATCCCTAGAAGTATATGAGATAGATAATTCCAAATTTACATCATCCTTAATTAATTGGTCGCACAGTGTAGATTTTCCTGATCCCGAGGGGCCAGAAACTATCATCACACATCTTGAATTATGTAATTTATTATTAGACATTGTATTTGATTGCTGATATTTTTACTGTAAAAAATT
>JANRMA010000167.1:0-12115 GCA_033762035.1 Rickettsiaceae bacterium | reverse complement strand
ACCGGAAGTACGCGCAGGTGGAGATGATATATGGGATCAGTCAGAAAAGGCGTTACGAGACGCTGTTACTGAAGCAGGCTATAGCTATAGCCTTAACCCAGGAGAAGGTGCTTTTTACGGACCAAAACTTGAATTTGTACTCACTGATGCAATAGGAAGGCAGTGGCAATGTGGAACCTTGCAAGTAGATTTTGTATTACCCGAAAGGCTAGATGCATCTTACATAGATCAAAACGGACAAAAGCAAAGGCCGGTTATGCTTCATAGGGCGATTATTGGAACTTTTGAGAGATTTTTAGGTGTATTTATTGAAAATACTGCAGGAAATTTTCCCATATGGCTTGCCCCTATTCAAGTAGGTATAGCAACTGTTACAACAGCGGTTAACGATTACGCAAAAACCATAAAGCAAAAATTAGATAATGTAAAAATCAGATCCGAGCTTGACATTTCTAACGAAAAGATAAATTATAAGATTAGAGAAATGTCTCATCAAAAATATCCTTATATTATTATAATAGGGGCTAATGAGATGGAAAATAATAATATTTCTGTAAGAAAGTTTGGTACAAATGAAACAATTTTGCTTAGCGTTGCAGAATTTGTTGATATAATAGAAAAAGAAAACGCCCGTTTTTTTAATTAATAAGAGAGGATACTATATCAAAATCTAATTTCCCAAGAGCTAATAAAGAAATTAAAGCTCAAAAAGTAAGGCTAGTCGGCTCCGATGGAGAGATGATTGGCGTTGTTCCATTGCAAGAAGCTATTTATACGGCTAGTAAAGAAGGCCTAGATTTAGTAGAAATTTCTCCTACAGTAGACCCACCCGTTTGTAAAATTTTAGATTTTGGCAAATATAAGTATGAAGCTAAAAAAAAGCTACAAGACTCTAAAAAAAAGCAAAAAGTTGTTGTGCTCAAGGAGATAAAATTTAGACCAAATATAGGCTCAGGAGACTTTGACGTAAAAATGCGTAGTATATTTAAATTTATCGAAGAAGGAGATAAAGTAAAAATTTCTATGATATTTAAAGGCCGGGAAATAGTCCACCACGAACTTGGTCACAATATTTTTAATAAGATTGTAGCAATTATTGGCGAAAAAGCAAAAATAGAATTTGAGCCTAAAATGGAGGGCAAGCAAATGCTTATGGTGATAGCGCCAAATAAGGTACTTCCCGCTAAGATAAAAACTTAAAGTAAAAATATCTATTGGCAAATAGGCAATTATAAAGAATAATAGGACTAAGGCCTATGTAGGTTTTTTATTTAAAATAACTGATGAATAATTATTATCTTCATATTTCATGCTAGAATCTTTACAGTGGCACATAGATAATTTTTTACATAGTCCTAAAATTTTGCTTTTACCAGTAACTATAATATCAAGTTTTATTGGTGCGGTATTTCTAATATCACTATTTATACCTATTCTACTGAAATATAAAATAGTAGACAAACCAGATGCAAGAAGGGCCCATAAGAAACCAACAGTAAGAGGCGGGGGAATAGCGCTTGTAATTATATTTTCTTTGTCTTTAATTGCCCTAAAATTATTGACGCAGGAAAATTTAGTTGTAGCGCCGCTCATAGTTTCTTTAATAATGCTCAGCTTTGTTTCTTTTTTAGATGATATATACGAAGTAGCAGTTTCAATTAGGTTGTTAGTTCATTTTATTTGCGCATCAATTTGCGTTGTATATTATTCTGAAGGCTATAGTTTATTTAGAGGAGAATTGCCACAAACAATAGATATTAGCCTATCCATAATTGGGCTGGTTTTTTTCTTGAATATATTTAATTTCCTAGATGGTATAGATGGTATTAGCGCACTACAATCAGCCCACCTTGCAATTACCGCCATATTACTTTGTATCATCAGAGATAAGGTGGTAATTAACATAGATATTGTTTTTTATACAAGTAGTCTTATGCTTGGATGCTCTCTAGGATTTTTGATATTTAACTGGAACCCTGCTAAGATTTTTTTAGGCGATGTTGGTAGTACTTTTTTTGGCTTTATACACGGGCTTAATTTATTATTAATCGCATCTTCAAGCGAGAGGCTATTTTTAGCCTCTGTAATAGCAAGTCTATATTATATAGCTGACGGGGGGCTTACAATTATTATTAGAATTTTTAAAAGAGAAAAAATATGGCTACCGCATCTGAATCATTTTTTTCAACAAGCAGTAAGAAAAGGGATGGGCCATAAAGAGGTAGTCTTGAAAATTTCTGTTTGTAATAGTATTTTACTTTTTTGCTCTGTAATGAGTATTTACATGCCACATATTGCGATAGTAGTCTCGTTTCTTTCTACAACCTGGTTGTTAATTCATTTTCAGGAATAATCTAGTTTATCGTTTTCAACAGTAAGAAATAGCCTCTAGGCTATGCTGCATATAGGTTATACCAATCTTCATTTTTAAATGATCCAAATGAATTTAGCGGATCTCGCCTTGTTGCTACCCATTAATATAGGCATGCCCTGCTCTTCTACCTAAAATGCATTTGTCTAATTTATTCTTACGAATGGTATAAAGTTATGCAAGAGGTCTATCAAAAGTTCACAAAGGCATTATCACAGCTGATAGAAAGGAAGAGATTGGAGGTAAGTTTTACTGTAGAGATTCCTCTCTGTAATGCCATTTGCTATTATTAATAATGTGCGGTTAGTTACTATGACTTTTAATTTTGTAACTTTGACCAGAGCGCTCGATAATAGAATATTTTCTTTGGGCTATAGCATCTTGGAATTTAATATCTCCAGAAAGCCCCTTGTGCCAGAAATTACTCTTTAGTTTATTTAAAAATAAACCCCTTTCAAAGGATTCGTTAATACAAAGCGCCGCAAGACTTCCTGTATCATAGGCTACTAGCTCCAAATAACCCAAATGATTAATCTGTAGCTCATTCTTTATTTTGCTCATTACGGAAGGATTAATCTCTTTATCGCTACCTACGAATAGTAAATTTATGTCATCATGGAAATCAATATTGATTCTTGAGTCTCCAGCTATTACAGCCTTAGAATCTAATTTAGACTTGATTGCTTCATTGTAGATCTCCTGTAAATTAGCTACATTTTCTTCCATTACTAGTATTACTGGTATAGTATCTTTGGAGTCGTCCTCAAGAGCTAAATCAACATCATTTGAAATATTAGAAACCATTCCTTTTATTTCATCAAGACTATTGTAAAAATATGCCTTATGTAGGCTTAAATTTTGCTTTGATGCAAATTCGCCAATAACTTTTTTTAGATTCAAAGCATTTTTAGAATTAGGTGCAAGTAGAATGATATGATCAAATTGTTTACTTGCTAAATATTTAATAAGAAAATCTGTTTGTCTTAGCGGTTGATGCCCCATTACATATATAAAATCTTCCCTAGCAAGAGCTGGATTATTCGAAAGAGTAAGAACTATAGTGTTATTTTGAATCGCGTAAGGAGAGATCATCTCTACACTTGGAGTAAATAAGGGGCCTAATATAATCTGAGTTCTCTTGAGGCGCATTTTACTTAGAGCTTGATTTGTATATTCTTCTGTTGCTACATCATATGTAGTTGTAGATATAATAGAATTAAGGTTTGATTCTAGCCCAATTTTTATTATTTCTGCTAATTTCCTACCTTGCTCTCCAGATGGTCCAGAAAGGGGCATTAATATTGCAATTTCTGCTTTTTTTTGTTGTGTTTGCAAATCGCCACTACAACCACAAATTACAAAAATATAAGCTATTAAAAAAAGAGTAGATAAGTATTGAAATAATTTCTTATACATTTTACGGTTGTCTTTTATCTGTTTGCTCTAAATTATTTATATCAATTTTTTCTATATTTTGCAAAAAATAAATAAAATATCTCTATTAGATAATCTATCTTGTAGAATAATTACAAGATTAATAATATTAAATTCGTTTGTTGCAAGCCTTATATAAGCTTACATTTATCGCTGCTTAATCATGGAAGAAATCTAGCAAGGAATTGTCTTTATTGTAAGAGCATGTAGCTTTTTATCTAACACATCTTTTAATGAAGATTTGACTAATTTGTGTTGTTGCATTATACTTAAGTTACTAAAAGATGAATCTTTAATAATAAGACTATAGTGATCTTCGTCCCCAGCTATATCTTCCAATATAATTTCCGCGTTAGGAAATGATTGTAGCAAAATTCTCTGTAGCTCTTGTTTTTGTATTGGCATAATTAATCATGACTAAAATAATTTCAATTAATAACCTAAATTTATATCAAAAGCAAAGTTTTAAAATAGGTATTTTAGGAGGATCGTTCGATCCACCCCATTTTGGACATATTCATATAGCTAAAATGGCACTAGAGCATCTTGATTTGGACGAAATTTGGTTTTCTATATCTCCCCAAAATATCACAAAACCTAAGCATAGGTATAACTATTCAGAGAGAAAAAAGCAAGTACTTAGCCAGATAGAAAAATATAATAAATTTAAAATATTAGAATTAGAATATGAGCTAGGTATTATTTATACCTCGGATTTATTTGAGTTTTTAACTCAAAGACTTAGAGATACTAAATTTTACTTTATAATGGGGGCGGATCTAGTAACCCAAATAGAATCTTGGTCATATTTCGAAAAATTATGTAGTCTCACTACACTTGTATTTTTTTCAAGAGGAGGGTATAAAGCTAACATTAGCAAACTAGAATCGTTAATGAAAAAATATATTAATATTAAATATATAGAAACAGATGAAGTGAATGTATCATCTACCCAAATAAAAGAACAACAGGAAAAAATATGATAAATAATACCGAAGATTTAAAAAACTACATTATTTCTCTGCTTGAAGATAAAAAAGCGGAAAATATTTCTGTAATAGCTCTTCCGCCATCGAACTTACTTGCAAAATATATGATAATAGCCAGCGGAAGGTCTACTAAAAATGTCTCTTCTATAGCAGAATTTATTACATCAGAAATACATGCTAATACTTCTATAGATGTGGGACTAGAGGGGTTCGGCCAAGCTGAATGGGCTTTAGTTGATTGCGGAGATATTATAGTACATATTTTTCATCCTGAGGCAAGAATGAGATTTAAATTAGAGGATTTATGGGGCAAAAAATAACCCATTTAAGATACTGGGCAAAATTAATTTGCTTCTGTGTATATTTTCTCCAATCTGCTTATGCACATGGAGTAGAATGCGTAGTATTGGTTCACGGATTTGGGAAAGGTAGATTTTCTATGGGAAGATTTAATTCTTATTTTATCGAGCACGGATATAAAACTATACCCGTAAACTATGCATCAAGGGCATATGATATAAAATATCTTGCAGAATATGAAGTTTTGCCTCAGATAGAAGAAGAGTCGAGCGTTTGTTCCAAAATACATTTTGTAGGATTTTCCATGGGAGGCGTAATCACAAGATATATTTTAGCTTTTCATAGGCCGGATAATTTAGGCAGAGTAGTTTTTATCGGCTCTCCCCATGCAGGTACAGAGCTTGTAGATTATTTTGGGCAATATAAATGGATAAGTAATTTATTGGGGCCTGCTGCTATGGATCTTCATTCTCAGAGCCAGTTTCTTAATTCTGTGCCAAATTATGTAGACTACACAGCCGGAGTAATAAGTGGCAACTTTTCGCTTAGCCCTTTGGGATGGGTAGTTTTTTCAGCTAAAGAATCGGACGGTACAGTTTCTGTGGAATCTTCTAAAATAGAGGGCATGTCTGATCATCTTATTTTAAAAACAAGTCATACGCGGCTCCCCTATAGCCCAAGAGTATTAGAAGAAACACTGTACTTCATTAGCAAGGGGGAGTTTAGAAAGGCCGAGAATATAAACAGCGATGGTAAATAATTTGCTTTTTATATATAATCAGTGTATAGAATATGAAATTTCAATGCAAGGCCCCTCTCGGGAAGATTAAAGAAATAATACGCAAAACTAGCTAAAAGAAGATAATAAAATATAGGTATCATATGAAAATAGTAGCCAATTCTATAAGACTCGGGAATATTCTCCTTCATGAAAATGAGTTATGGATAGTTTCAAAAAACCCAGAACATACAAAACCAGGTAAAGGCGGAGCTTATATCCAAGTTGAAATGAAAAATCTTAAAACAGGAACAAAACTCAATACAAGATTTAGTTCTAGTGAAAATGTTGAAAGAGCAACTCTAGAGCAAAAAAGCTTCCAATATTTATACCAAGAAGATGACAAGCTTGTATTTATGGATAATGAAACCTTTGACCAAATTTTGATTAATCAAGAAATTTTAGGCGAAAAATTACCTCTACTTCAAGCCAATATGCCAGTACAAATAGAATTCTACGAAGAAACCCCTCTTAACGTTAAATTGCCAGCTAATATTATTGTAGAAATAGTAGAAACGGAGCCGGTAATAAAAGGCACCACCGTTACTGCTACATACAAACCTGCAATGATAGAGCAAGGTATTAGGGTAATGATTCCTCCATACATAGAGCAAGGGCAAAAAATAGTTATCAAAACTGAAGATTTATCTTTTGTAGAAAGGGCAAAATAATGACTCCTTTTTTTAACATAGTCCAACCTGCTTTATGGAAAGTAACTCGTCATCTAGTTAGAGACTATAGAGAGCTTGAACAGATGAGGCTTGGTAATTGCCTGTCAATTGATAAATTCGCAATAATGTCTACAAAAAAAGTAAGGGAAATTATACAGAAAGAGATATATATGCCCTCTTACAAGTCTATTATATTTAATAGTACAAAGCTACCGGATCAGGAAGGTTCTTATATTTTAGTGCAAGATCTAGAATCTATTGAAAATTTTAAAAAGTCCCTCCCATTTTTTGGCTCTCTCCTAGTTTGTATAGAACATTCTGCTGCTAAAACTCAAGCAATTGCATCATATGTAACTTTTCCAGCTTTAGGTTATGGTTTTTATGCAGAATTGGGACAGGGTGCTTGGGGCGAAAAATACGGCTCTTCCGACGAAATAAGCAGAGGAGGAAGACTTAGAACTTCTGGAATTAGAGATCTATCTCAAACTATAGTAAACAAAGATCTCAAAGAATATGATCCAAATTTTAATGAAGTTAGAGATTTTGGCTCTTACTTATACGACATGGTATTATTTCTTATGGGCAAGATTGATGGCACTCTTGTGCCGTCAAATCATTTAGCAATTAAATATGCCTTAGAGCTTTTTGCAAATGAGACAGGCGCATATTTTACCACTAATCACAAAGGTGATGGTATAGTAGTCTCACAAGGACTTGCCCCGAATTATAGTAAAAAAAATCATGTTTAGTTGGTTTAGCTATCCTAAATTTTGGCAAACCTCAAATCTCCTAAACTTTACATTATATCCCTTTTGTTTAATATTTTATATACTTGGAATTATCAGAAAAATTTCTACTTCGCAAATAAAGCTAGCATATCCTATTATATGTATAGGAAATGCTAGTGTAGGAGGATGTGGAAAAACTAGGTTAATTAAAGCGTTAGCTCATTACTACAACGCGCAACAAAAAAGAGTAATTATTGTAAGTAAAGGCTATGGCAGTAAACTAAGCGGAGCCGTGATTGTAGATTCTACTATAGATGATCCGTTATTAGTAGGAGACGAGTCGATAGAATTAGCTACTAATTTTTTTGGGTACAAAAATATATTAGTAATTGCCTCGAGATCTCCAATTTTAGCTCACAATATAATAAAAAAATTCGCTCCGGATATTATTTTGGTAGACGACGGATTGCAGAATCCATCTTTTTATAAAGACTTTACGATTTTGATGATAGATGGATTAAGAGGCTTTGGCAATGGATTGCTTATTCCAGCAGGCCCTTTGCGAGAAACTAAAAAAAGTGCATTAGAAAATGATGTACTTATCAGCTTAAATCCAACTGATAAAATTTTGCAAGAATTTAGCCATTTGCCAAAGTTTTATGCTATTGAAACTAATATTACCTTGGACGCAAAAGACAATTCTCCTGCTTTAGCATTTTGCGGAATAGGAAATCCTGATAATTTTTTTAATATGCTAAAATCAAAGGTTCTTCTAATTGATTGGGTAGTTTTTCCCGATCATTATTCTTATAAAGAGTCTGACTTAGAATATATTGTAAAACAAGCAGATATTGCTAATGCGAAAGTTATTTTGACGACGGAAAAAGATATGTCAAAAATTACAAGATTAAAAAACTATGACAAAAGAATTATCTCAGTAAAAAATAGTATAGATTTAAACCCTCTAGAGCCAATAATAGAAAAAATAAATGAAAGAATTTTTCCAAAACCTTAGTCAATATATTATTTTCATCTTATTTCTCATTTTTATTTCTTTAATGAGAGTAATTGGCCTAGATAATGCAAGCTATGTATGTTCTAGGATATTTAGATTATTTGGACTATATAGTCAGAAAGGTAGAATAATTAGAAATAATATCAATCATATTTACGGCCCCATAGACAAAACCTTACTGCACAAACTAGAGCAAGAAATTTGGGATAATTTTGGAAGGTATATAGGAGAATTTGCATTTATAGACGAATCTTACCTTAGTAACTCTAGTAGAGTGGAAGTAGTTGGCGCGGATATACTAAAAAGACTTAAGTCTGAAAATAAAAAATATATAGTATTTTCCGGCCATTTTGCTAATTGGGATTTTATATTATATAGTTTATTGAAGCACACTGGTAGAGTAGGTGTAGTGTACAGAAAAGTCAACAACAAATATATAGACGCTTATTTACTGAATAAAAGATCCATGCTTGGCGCTAAACTTATAAAAAAAGGAGTAGAAAATGCAAGAGATATGATTCAAATTATCAAAAATGGTTTGAATCTGATGATGCTTGTAGATCAAAAAATGAATGAAGGTATTAGAATAGATTTTTGCGGCAAACCAGCAAATACCGCCACAGGACTTGCGAATATAGCTCTAAAATATAATTACGAGATCGTGCCATTGAAAATTGAAAGAACACATGGAGCATATTTTCGTATATCATTTATAGAACCTCTTGAGATAAACCATACAGGCACACAAGAAGAAGATATCAAAAAAATTACCATAGAAATTAATAATATACTTAGCAGTTTTATAGAAGAAAGGCCCGGGCAATGGCTATGGCTTCATCAAAGATGGGGTAAGCCCGGCGAGATGAAAGATTAGCAATAATATATCGTAATAGTATAGATAGCGATTGAACGATTGCTGCAAAACCTCGTTTGATAAAAAAAATTACATAAAAGATAGATTTATATAGAAATTTCAATATTTTTTTATTAGACCAGTATATAATAAAGTACTTTTATCAGGTTTGAATTATGTGCAATCGTTATTTTTGTTTTTTTGCTATTATTATGGTAGGATTTTTTATTTCTTCTTGTAGTTCTACTAGCTTGATGGCTAGAGATATGATGACTACAAAAGTAGCAGAAGATCACGGCTTTACAAAAAAAGAAGTAAGTGGGGGGCTATTTAATCTCACTACTTTTCAAAAAATTACCGAGATTAAAAAACCATATATATTTTATATAGAAGGGGATGGATATGCATTTGATCCAAACACACAAAGAATCACTAGCAATCCTACTCCTAGAAATATGATGATGCTAAGGCTTGCAATAAGAGACAAAAGACCGAATGTTACTTATATAGCAAGGCCATGCCAATTTACTCCTATACATACTCAGGGCAATTGTCATGAAATTTATTGGTCTGACAAGAGAATGTCGGAAGAAGTAGTAGAATCTATCAACGAAGTTATAAATAAAATCTCGAGCCATAAGCACCCTATTGATTTAGTCGGATTTTCTGGTGGAGGAGGCATAGCTGTTTTAGTAGCAGAGCGCAACAAAAATGTAAAATCTATAGTTACTATAGGCGGAAATTTAGATCATGTATCATTTAACAAATACCATAATGTAAGACCTATGATAGGCTCCTTAAATCCTATAGATTATGCTACTAAGATTAATACTATGCCTCAGATGCATTTTGCCGGCGGAAAAGATAAAGTAGTTCCTCCATTTATAGCGCAAGATTTTGTGTCAGCTTCAAAGAATAATAAATGCGTAAAAAGCCTTATAAATAATAACGCTTCCCATGTAAATGGGTGGGAGGAATATTTTCAAAAAAATGCAATAGAAGCTCCTATATGCAGATAGCAAATTACAACTCTACTTTTTTAGCGAAAATAAGCAATATTTAATGTAAAACATATCTTACTAAATTATATGAAAAATTTTTTTGAATCTTTAATACAATACCTAAAGTCTCCTATCTTCATAGAAAAGATTAAATATTACTTCATAAGACTTAGTGTTACTGTAGTTATTATTGGTATATTAGCTTATCCATATTTTATAATTACAAAATTATATAATGAAGTAAATAGCTTATCTCCGTTTGAAAAAGCAATGTTACTGCTTGAATCAAGCAAGTCTCCAGCTTTATCTAACGAAAAAATGATAAAAGATCCGCAAATATATGAAAAAATGGATGCTTTTTTAAGGCTAATATACATATATGGAGGATTTGAGCCTAATAAAATATGGGCAAGTATTTTAAAACTTTACGACCCAATCAATGCACGGAAAATTTACCTTGAATCTATAGAAGATTTTTTTAATTGCTCGGCTACGGGGTCGGATATCACTAAATTCCAAGCCTCTTCTTTGAGAAAAAAATTATTCAAAAAAACTACAATGACTACTACTGATGTTGCGGATTGGATTTTAGTGATCTCAAAACATTTAGACTCTCAAGACAAATCATCAGATGGGCAAAATGATGTATTAAAAGCTGCAAATAGTATGAATGTGTTTTACGAAAGCTCTGAAAAAATTGGAATGATAAAGTCAGTAAAACCATCTATGTACGAATATGATGCATTATGGATAACAGGGGGGCCGAGAATTTCGGTAATCGTGAAAATTATAGATTTTGTTCAATTATATCAAAATAATAATATCAAAGTAATATCTGATGTGATGGCTATTACTACCAATAGAACATTATCCCCTCAAATTGATGGGGTTAATCAAGATACCTTAGAGGAGTTTAATAATGCATTAACTTCGGGCAAAGCAATAGAAAATATTAGTATCAGTGTTGAAGATGAGAATTCCCAGAAATCTATACAAGAAGGCAAGGCATATATTACAAATCTTGCAGAAGATTCTAGTGTTAAGCTAGATCCTCTGTCTCCTTTTATAGTTTATACCGATTCTCAAGCAATAAAACCAGGATTTATTCTTAATTACGACTATCCAAATTACTTACCAGACCAAGCTCATACCCTGACAGAAGATGCTATGTTTCGCGATATGATAGGGCAATACTCTAAAGGCATAAATAAAAATATACAAATTCCTTCCTACGCACAAACAAATGAAAATACCACGGACATTGAGCCTGCTATTAATTATGCAGCAGATATTTTAATTTCTAAAATTAAATCGGGACTATTTTTGGGCCGGACTAATATTAATGTTCTTTTATTATCTAGCAATCCTTTTATACAAAGCCATGTAATTATAGCCCAAAAACTTATTAATCAACTTTTGCAAAAATCGGGCCTAGAAAAGGAATATAAAATATTAGTTGAAGGCATAGGGCAAGAAAATAAACATTCTCCGCAAATTATCGCAAAAGAAATCGCTGATTTAATACTTAATAAATATATAGCTTCAAGCATTCAAACCCAAAGACAATTAGATATATTAACTCAAGGAGAAAAGGGTGGTATAGATATAATATATGAAATTCCTAATGAGTCTGAATGGCTAAATAATTTAGGCAAAAAGGATAATATGTTTGTTTTATATTTCACTAAACTTCTAGATGCAAGGCCGTAATAAAGTAATACTAAACTAAGTTGAATGAGCATAATTGAAAGAACTGTCTAATACCATTCGCAAGAATTAAATTAGACTAATGAATTTTAGGACGAGAATGCGCCAGTACCAATAAATACTCGCGCCCGACTTCCGCATTTTTTGAGTAAAAAAAATGAAAGAGTGCAGTAATACTGGTGCACGCAGAGATTCCGAGCACTACATTTAAATAAGTTTTTGGTGATTATTTTTGATAGATTTCAGCGTCGTAGGACCTATGAACATT